>LGTG01000308.1 GCA_001190015.1 Candidatus Burkholderia crenata | reverse complement strand
GAATACTCTGCCCGATACACGACCACAGGCGTTCGAGAACCAGGCGGAATCTTTTGCCAAGACGCTCATCGCGAAACCGGCTTTGTCCCTCTTATTCGTTCAGCCATGCATTAGCATCACAGGCTTCTTCCGATGCACGCTTTCGACCGCCTCTGTTCGTCATCGCCATCCCTCATCAACTAATCGTACAACGACGTTAACATAAAGGATTCCTTATTAAAAGAGAATCGTAAAAAATATGGGTAATTGCAAGGGTCGCCACGCCGGCCGTGCGCGCAAAGAAGCGGCGGATATTCACGGCGTTGGTGGTTTCATCAGAGCCCTGGTCGATCACCTTCAGCGTGTCGCTGCGTCCGATGATCACGGACGTAACCTGCAGGCCGCCCGTTCCCCAGCCATACGGCAAGGGCATTTCCCGCGATGCAAACGGCACCTGATGACCCGGCACGGCGACCGCTTTCAACAGCGCGCGATGGATCGTGTGTTTGGTTTGTTCATCGAGGTAAGCGAAGTTATAGCCTTCAGCCATGGCACTTTCTCCGATACGCGCATTCATGCTGCGTTCTCCTCGCTGGGCTCGGCTTGCGCTTGTTGCCCTCGTTGCGCTTCCTGAGCCTGATACTCTTCCTGAGCAACACGTTCGCGCTGCGCTTCTTTCTCTATGCCCGCACGCAAACGCCGCAGCAACTCGAGTTCGGACTGGAAGTCGACGTAGTGCGACAATTTCAAGTACTGCACGAAGCCCGATGCTTCCACGTTGTCGCTGTGATAAATCACGAATTCCACGTCCTGCGTCGGCGACGAAACGGTCTCGCCCAGTTCCTGCGCACGCAGTGCGCGGTCGACCAGCGCCACGGCCATGGTCTTGCGTTCCGAGTGACCGAATGCGATGCCATACCCTTGCGTGAACGTGGGCGGCACGTCGCCACTGCCCGCGAACTGGTTGATCATCTGGCACTCGGTAATGTTGATATCGCCGATCTCCACTGCGAATCCCAACTCTTCAAGCTCCAACTCGACGGCGACTTCTCCGTAACGAATCTCGCCGGCAAACGGATGCGAATTTGCATACCCGCGCTGCGTGGCGTAGCCCACAGCCAGCAGGAAACCCTCATCCGCGCGGGCCAGATTCTGTAACGGACCGGGCGCTCGACGGGGAACATCAGGGGCTCGCGCGAAAGATAGCCGGGTTCGGGCGCATCCGCGTGCTTCTTTTCCTGCTCGATCAACCCTTCCTTGTCGAGCAGCGCGAGCACGCGCGGTATCGCTTCCTGCTGCGGTGCGGGCGCGCCTGGAAGGCTGACGTTGGCTGTGCGTGGACCGCCTTCAGCCAGCAAGCTGAAGTCGAGGAGACACTGGGTGTAATCGTACATACCGCCCAGCACCTGTCCGCCCGGAATGTCCTTGAACGTAGCTGAAATACGCCGCTCCACAAGCATGGCTTCCGTATCGAGCGGCACCGTATAACCGAAGCGAGGCAGCGTCGTGCGATACGCCCGCAGCAGGAAAATGGCTTCCACAAGATCTCCCGCTGCCTGTTTGATCGCGAGCGCGGCCAGTTCTTCATCGTAGACCGAACCTTCGGTTATCACACGGGCAACCGCCAGCCGGAGCTGCTCGCGAATCTGGTCGACACCAAGTTTAGCGATCGATTCATCGCCGCGCCGGTTGGCCGCAAGCAGGTCCCATGAACGCTCGATAGCGCGTTCTCCGCCTTTGACTGCGACGTACATCAGGCCACCTCCACGCGTGTTGTACGCGGCAGGCCGATCACCGAGCCGCCGTGCACGAAATAACAGTCGATACCGCAAGGAAACTGGCTCGCCAATGACGCGCGCTCATGCCAGAACGAAGCCGGCACGCCCGTGATATGGACAGTCTGCGTGTCGCGGATACCGGGGCCGCACCAGGTCATCGGCGTGCCGTCGTTAAGTGAGTCCACGCGGATGAACAGCATGACCGCGTTCTCCGGTGTCTCAGGGTCCCCGAGCGAAAATGCATCCAGCGGCGGCATTGATTCCGCATCGTGCAGGTAGGCAAAAACCGCTTGTGCATGATCGTGCGTCAGCGGTGCGCCCGTGTGAAACCGCAGCGCGTCGCTCAAGCCGCGATGTTCATGCTGCAGCAGCACGGGCGTCGAATAGTCAGCCAGTGAGAGCAACGCAGCGAACGCGGCCATTGGCACATGGGTCACAACCGTGCTGCCGTCCTGATCCAGGCCGGGCAGTACGGCGTCGATCGAGACGATCTTGCCGGGCCGCGAAAACGCGTTGAGCAACGCGCGGAACACGCCCTGGGAATCATGGACAGTGTCGTTGAAACCGGGGGTCAGGGTCGCAAGGTCGATGCTCCCGGCTTTCCGCAATGCGCGCAGCGAGCGGCGCGAGCAAATGCTCATGCATCCGGGCTTCGAAAGCAGGCGTCTGCAGCAATGCGTCGGCGAGCGCGGCAAGCGTCGCACGCGTCACGGTCACTTCACCCAGGTTGAACGCATCCCCGCTGCCGCCAACCCGTCCGCGCACCATTGCAAGGCCGATATCGGGTGCGCGCAACCAGTCGAATTGGCGGCGTGCCTTCCAGTGCCGTATCAAGTGCGTCCTTCATGCAGGTTCGCGGCGTGCGCGCCAGGATGGCCAGTCACTCCCGCCGCGTCGCGACGAGGCCGGGTGGCGCAGGCGTCGGCTCAGATGTACTCATGGTCTTTCCTCGTCAATAAAGGGCGCGCTTGAGGCCCAAGCCGCATCCGTGATTTCGTCGTCCTGTTAAGCCTGAACGGTACTAGAATAATCATCCGGTCGTCTAGCAGGCTGTTGAAATTGGGTCCCTAAGCGGGGTTTAAGAGACAAGCGTTATGAATATCGTGTTCATAATCTTTGGCTATGGATGCGATGCGCGGATTGGATAAGATGCAAGAACCTCTTTTTACTACGGTCAAGCTGGGGGATTTTGTCCCGGCGGATCACCCGCTGAGACCAATTCGACTGCT
>LGTG01000307.1 GCA_001190015.1 Candidatus Burkholderia crenata | reverse complement strand
CAACCCCTTACACGTTATACCGTCAAACTTGCCCAACTGGGTGGCTATTTGGCCCGAGAGCCAATGATCCTCCTCCGGGCAATATCGTTGTCTGGCGAAGATTGGTAAGGCTTACAGATATCCTGCTCGGTTTCGAACTCGCCGAAAAATATGGGTAATTGCAAGGATACGCCGGTAGTGCGTGGACCGTCATGCCGTCCACGCCCGGTGCACCTTTGTTCGCTTTCACGCGTTTCAACGCCTGCTTCAAGTTCTCCCGTTCACATATTTCTTCCATCAGTCGGTCGCAAGCCGACGGGCTTTCAGACTCGGGGTTCGCCGCCACAGGTTCAACCCCTCGGACGGCGGTCATCCGGGCTTCACCCAGACCTCCAGCGCCAAGGACGCGATGCGTTTTCTGCTGCGCTCCCATGTCGAGTTCTCCGGCTTACTCGCCGCTCCTTTCCGTTTGGGCCTTCAGGCGTCGCCGCCCTAATATGCCCGCTGCTGACTCCTGTCGGGCGCTCAGCGG
>LGTG01000306.1 GCA_001190015.1 Candidatus Burkholderia crenata | reverse complement strand
CTGCTTCGGTCGTCATGACGGGGCACTTTTCAACAGCCGGCTAAGGGGTTATCGCTGGATAACGTGGTCAGCGTGCGGATTTTCCTGATCGAATTCAAACGCGATTACGCTGCGATGAACGAGGTTTATAAAAGCTACTTTTTGCCCAAGCTGTTGTCGGCGAGGACGTGTATTGGCTTGACGGGGTTGGCTCGCGATGCGCTGGTCGAGATTGATTTTGTCGTCAGGCGTTGAATTGATCTATGGGCGTTTCGGCGCTGCGGATGAGTCCACGTATCGGAAGGTCAGGTTGATCCGTTTGTCGCGAGCTTCCGATTCCTTCGGCACTCTATGCGCCCAATCGAGCTGAGTGCGTCCTTGCATGATGAGCAAGCTGCCGTGCGTGAGTTGAAGCGTGTGCGTCTGGCTGGTTTTGCTATGCCGAAACTCGAAGGTCCGTGTCGTGCCCAGACTCACCGAGGCGATAACCGGTTCTGGCCCGAGTTCACGCTCCTTGTCGGCATGCCAGCCCATGCTGTCCATGCCTGTGCGGTAGCGGTTGATTAACACGCTATTGAAGCGGGTTTTGGATTCCGATTCGGCTTGTGTCTTTAGCGCTAGCACCGTCGGCGTCCATGGCCTAGGAACGTTGCGGATGCCGGAGTACACATAGACCGCGCTGGGATCGCCTTGCCACGCGGTCAGGCGCGGGAACGGGATTCTGCCGGCGGGCGTATTCATTGAGTCCTGCTGCCAGGTGATTTCATCGATCAAGGCCGCTAACGTGTCCGACGCCGTCGGCCGGTCGAGCCAGTCAGGCAGCCATACGATGTCAGGCTTGGGGATGTCGTCGAAGAGGTCGAACATGGCGGTGATTTCGCCTTCGGGCTTTCTGCTGGGTAGGTATCGATAACTTAGCAGATTCTCTTTCATGAAACTTGCTCACGCGTTTTTATGAGCCGCCACGTTGCGTGGCGGCTCACCATCTCAACGAGCCAGCTTCGTCACGGTCACCCGCTTCTTCAGCACGCGCGCTTGCAGCACGATCACCAGCAACAAGAACACGCCGCGTATTACTGATTGCCAGTAGGCCAACAAACTTATAAAGCCCAGCCCGTTCTGGAAGTTCAAGAGGCTGAACACCAAGCCCAGCAGCGCGACGCCGGCTATCGTCATGGCAATGGATCCCTGTCAGCCCATCAACAGCGTCCCGCCGAACCTTGCAATTACCCATATTTTTCTACGATTCGCTGTTAA
>LGTG01000024.1 GCA_001190015.1 Candidatus Burkholderia crenata | reverse complement strand
CATCACATCCATCGCCAAAGATTATGAACACGATATCCACAACGCTTGTCCCTCAAACCCCGCTTACATGGGACCCAATTTCAACAGCCTGTTAGGGCTCCGGAATCTCCAGATCCATTAGCGCCGAACTCAGCGATTTCCCATGCGCATCGAGCGCGAGTGATCGTGTCACGCCACTACCCAGCGCGCGCCCGAGCACAAAATTAACGACAGCTATTCCCGGCAATTCGAAGCGCGTCACGTCGCCCTTCACGACATCGCTCAGATGCGCTTTCACACGCTCCGGCGTGACATGCGCGAGCAGATGATCGTAGTGTCGCGCGTCGTAACAGATCACCGATACATTCGGGGTATTGCCCTTGTCGCCGGTTCGGGAATGAGCAAGCAGGCGTAATTTCATCTCAGGCCTCCACCATTTCAAACGATGGCCGCACAAGTTCTCGCGGCAACAAAACCGACTGCACCGCGATCACTTCGCGCGCCGTCTTTGTCACCTTGCCGCCAGCCGGATCATTGGTATAAAGCGTCTCGACTTCATTGCCGATACGAACCGCCTGCTCCATCGAATCAGCCCGGCCGGCAACACGTACACGAACCTCATACGGCTCCTCATTACGCTCACCCAGCGGCGCGCCGTGCAACGAGTTGATACCGATCAGATCGAAGCGCAGTTCGCTGGTCGCGACGCCCGTTATCTCGCTCGAGCCTTTCACGCACGATCTCGAGCGCCAGCTTCGCCCGTGCGACCGCGCCCGGACCGCCATACGAAATCTGCCCTTCGCCGATAAACCCATCCACGTAAGCCACGGTCACCTTCAACGTTCCTGTACGCGGTGTCCCGCGCCCGCCGCTTACGCGCACACGATCCTGCCCTTCCTCCACCACGCGAACCTGCGTAAAGTCGGCGACTACATCGAGCTGCAGATACCGGCGGGGATCGTGGATCTCGTACAGTAATTGCTCCTTGCATGTGGCCTCCGTCACACGGCCGCCGGCGTGCGCAACCTTGGTGATCGTGACGGCGCCATCGGTGCCGACCTCGCCTATCGGGAAGCCGAGGCGTGCGAGCATTGGCACGTCCTTGAAACCGGGATCGGCGAAATAACCGCCCGTGATCTGTCCGGCGCCTTCGAGCAGATGCCCCACCACCGTCACCTGGCCGAGCGTGTCCCAATCGTCCATTGCCCAGCCGAACGCGTGGATCAGCGGCGCCGTGAATAACGACGGATCCGCCGCGCGACCGGTGAGCACGATATCGGCGCCAGCCTTTAGCGTATCAACAATCGGCTCCGCACCCAGATACGCATTCGCCGAGACTAGCCTGCTGTCGTAGTCGGCAACGCTGTCGCCTGACTCTTCGAACACATACGTCCCTTGCCTCACGACATCGAGTACATCGTCGCCGCTGACGGCCGCGATTTTCAAGCCGCCCAACCCCAACTCATGCGCAATAGATGCCATCTTGCGCACCGCCACCAGCGGGTTCGCCGCGCTCATGTTCGAGATGATCCGCACACCGTTACGCACGGTGGCCGACAACACCGCGCGCATCCGGGCTTCGAGCAACGGGTCGTAACCAAGCTCCGGATTCCCTCGCCGCGCCTGTTGCGCAAGCGCGATGGTTCGCTCTGCCAAACACTCGAGCACAAGATAGTCGAGCGCTCCGTGTTCGGCCAGTTCGACCGCGGGCTCGATGCGATCTCCCGAATAACCTGTGCCCGCACCGATCCGCACGCAGGCGGCTGGGGTCACAGCGTTGAGTGCAGCAGTCGTACTCATTCCTTGCGTCAAAAGAACGCGCTCAAAAAGGAAAGATGCCCAGCACGACACACGCGATCGTCATCACGATCGATGCGCCGAACAACAGCGGAAACGTGAATTTCTGATGATCGGCGAGATCGATGCCGATCAGCCCGACAACCAGGAACGTCGCGGGCGTGAGCGGGCTTACCGGGAACCCCCTCATCTGCCCAAGTAATGCCGCCTGGCCGACATGCACAGCCGGCACGCCAAGCTGCCCCGCCACTTCCGCGATCACCGGCAGCACGCCGAAGTAAAATGAGTCGGGATCGAAGAGCATGCTGAGCGGCATCAACAGGAAACCGAGCGCAACGGGAATGTGCGTTGCCATCGAAGGCGGCACAAAACCAACCGCGGCTTGCGCCATCGCCTTGAGCATGCCGCTGCCTTACATCACGCCCGTGAACACACCCGCTGCGAGCAGGATGCCAGTCATCATCAGCATGGCGCGTGCGTGGGCATCAATAATGCGCTGGCGCTGCATATCCACATTCGGATAGTTGACGAGCAATGCAACGCACAGCCCGACCATAAACATGATCGCCAGAGGAATCTTCTCGCCCATCACCACCATCGTGCCAAGCACCACCAGCGTCAGCCCGATGTTGAACCAGAAATTTTTCGGTCGGCGCAGCGCTTTCTGTTCGTCGGTGAGTTCGCGTTTCGGCATCGGGATTGCGCCATCGGCGCCGGTGTATCCGAGCCGTTTCTCTTCGCGTCGGCCGAGCCACCAGGACACGCCGAATACGAACACGAGGCCTACGATCTGCACCGGAATCAGCGGATTGAATAACGCCGATATAGGCAGATGCAGCGACGCCGACGCGCGGATCATCGGCCCGGGTCCACGGCAGGAAATTGATCCCCGCCACCATCGATGCCGCCGCAGCCAGCACGTGCCGATCCATCTTGAGACGATCGTAAAGCGGCAGCATCTCGGGGATGGTCACGAGAAAACAAACTGCGCCCGAGCCGTCGAGGTGAATCAGCAGCGCGAGCAGCGTCGTGCCCATCACAATGCGCGTCGGCCGTGTGCCGACGGTGTGCAAGATGCGGTCGATGATCGGATCGAGCGTACCGGCGTCGGCAATCTTAGGTTCAAGCAGTCGTTGCAACACCATCATTTAGGTTGCGAATATTAACTCTTCAAACGCCTCGGCTGGTGTCTTCCAATCGAAGGCTTTGCGTGGTCTGCAATTAAGCGCGTTCGCAACTGCGTCGAGTTCTCGCTCGGAGTATCGACTAATGTCGGTGCCTTTAGCAGGCTGTTGAAATTGGGTCCCGTGTAAGCGGGGTTTGAGGGACAAGCGTTATGGATATCGTGTTCATAATCTTTGGCGATGGATGCGATGCGCGGATTGGATGAGATGCAAGAACCTCTGTTTACTACGGTCAAGCTGGAGGATTTCGTCCCGGCGGATCACCCGCTGAGACCAATTCGACGGGGGGTGGAGGGGGGGGGGGAAGGGGGGGGGGGG
>LGTG01000304.1 GCA_001190015.1 Candidatus Burkholderia crenata | reverse complement strand
ATGCCTGCCGCATCGACATGACGCTGAGCACTCTTTCTCGTTCGGCCCTTCGTCACTAGCTTCAGCCTCACCGGCCTATCCTGTGACTACTATGGCCTTTGCTAACTTCTCGTTCCGGCTCGACGCCGTTGCCCTTTCATGCACCAGGCAAGATCTCCCCACCCAGGTAAGAACGCAATCTTTCACCACACAACCGCCGGATTTACCACACCTAATACCTTGACCACGAGAGCTTCGCGGTTTACGTGCCCGCTTGCCCTGATCGGCACCGCCTTTTATCCAGTTCTTGTACATCGGCTCACGCTTCCTCTTCCCACCTTCGGTCATCCTCGTGCAGCTGCGCTTCACTTCGTTCGCTGCGGTCAACTCACGGGAGGACTTACAGCTCCAAGATTGCGCCCATACTGAAACGAGAGAAACCAGATCTTATTTGATCTTGGTTTCTTTGTATTCAACGTGCTTACGGACAACGGGATCAAACTTCTTGATCGCCATCTTTTCCGGCATGTTGCGTTTGTTCTTCGTGGTCGTGTAGAAGTGACCCGTTCCTGCGGTCGATTCCAACTTGATCTTGTCGCGTGCGCCCTTGGCCATGTTCGTGCTTCCTTAGACTTCGCCACGTGCTCGCAGATCTGCGAGCACGGAGTCAATGCCGTTTTTGTCGATCAAACGAAGGCCGGCGTTCGAAAGACGCAGACGAACCCAGCGGTTTTCGCTTTCAACGAAGAAGCGGCGATTTTGCAGATTGGGCAGGAACCGACGCTTGGTGCGGTTGTTCGCATGGGAAACGTTGTTGCCGCTCATCGGCCCCTTCCCGGTTACTTGGCATACACGTGCCATGAGAGCACTCCTAATACGCTTTAATTCTGAGTTCGAACGCCATATATGCCAGATATATTTGGGACCACTTCAGGCTACCGGAGAAACTTGCCCGAAATGACCGCTACGTTTGCTCGGCTCGGAACAGGGCTCCTCGAAACAGCGAGGCTGGTTGAAGAAGCAAATTTGGGATTCTAACCGCAAAAACCAGCAAAATCAACTCTTTTTGGTGCCGGACTGGGTATCCGGCTGTCCGGTCCGGTGCAGGTTTCATGCGGTTTTCGGCTTGCAAAGGCCCATTAGGCTCGGTTTTCCCGCTTTTTGCTGCCGGCGGGCTATTAAGTCAGTGAAATCAGCGTTGAGTTGTGATTCCGGCTTCAAGTCATGCCGGAATCCATCCCTGTCGCGAAAAAGAGAAAACCTCGTTCGAGGTCACGACCAGATGATCCAGCAGCCGGACGTCGATCAGCGCGAGCAAATCCGCAGCACGCGCGTCAGCCGGCGGTCGTTTGCGCTCAGCTCCACGCCGCCGGAGGGGCGATTATGCGCGACGGTCAGGCTGGCCGCATTTAAAGTGAGTGCCCGCCGTACGATTTCACGCGGATACACGGCAACACGCGAGATCGATCCCTTCGCCGATCCGTCCACGGTGATCAGGCAATGTTTGATGTCGAGAAAAAGGGTGACGAACACTTCGTTCGGCCGCGTACCGATCAGCCACTTCAAATAGTCTTCTACCGCTTGCGGGGCGTCCAGCAAAGGCCGGTCGCGGTTTTTTTCCGCGAGCGAACGCTGGCACAGCTCCGAGACAGCCAGCAGCAGTGCCGCCTTCGCCGGCCCGATACCGTCGAACCCGCGTAATTCCGCCGCAGTCGCGCCCAGTACGCCTCTGATTGATTCGAACCGGACGAGGAGGTCGCGCGCCACGTCGACGGAAGTCATGCCCGGGCGGCCCGTATTCAGGAACAACGCGAGCAACTCGGGGTCGGATAACGTCTGCGCACCCAGTTTCAACAGGCGCTCGCGCGGACGATCACGCACGGGCCAGTCGAGGATGCGCATGACGCTAGGCGCAATCCGTGCGGGAGGGTCCGCTGCGAACAGGGCTCGGGCGCGATACGGTACGTTGTTTTGCACCAGTTCGAGCCGGGCGTTCATGTCACGTTCCCGTCGAGGAACGATGGAAGTAATGTCGGAAGCGGTGACTGTTCCACCCGTTGCGCTATCCGCGCAGGGGCATTGCCCGGACCGAGGCGAGGCGGTCGCACTGCGGCTTACAATGGAGAGGTTTGGCACCACCCCGAGCGAGAAACGAGCGCCTGGCGGTTTGCCCCGCGGAGGCTTCAGCTCCGGCGGCGCGATGCGCCCGGGGGCGGCCCAAGCTTTCGCCATGACTGCGTCCTGTCTGGACGCCCAGCCTTTTATCGGACGGCGGGGCCGGCTGAGAAGGTAATTACGGCTTTTACGGCTACCACGATCAAACATGAGCATCATTGATATTTCCGAGGTGAAACCCGGTTCGCACGTCACGCTTCATTACCGGCTTGCGCTTGAGGATGGAGCGGACATTGTCAGCACATTCGCCGACAAGCCCGCTACGCTGTTGTTGGGCGCCGGTCATTTTGCGCCGTCGCTGGAAGACATTCTCCTGGGTCTGAAGGTGGGTCACCACTCGACCTTTCGGCTGATACCTGGTCAGGCGTTCGGTCCGCGCAATCCGGAAATGCTGCAATGGGTGTCGCTGGCCACGTTGCGCGAGAACGCGATGATCGGCGAGAATTTTTTCCCGGGTGACCTCGTCGAATTCAACGCGCCGGGCGGTGGCCGTTACGCAGGCGTGCTCAAGGAGGTCAGCGAGACCTCTGCGCTGTTCGATTTCAACCATCCGCTTGCCGGCCAGGCGCTGGCGTTCGAAGTGAAAATCATCGGAATTTTGTAGCCATGAGCTCCACTGACACCCTTCTCGATGTCGAAATTCTTCTTGCCCAGCCGCGCGGTTTTTGCGCAGGCGTCGATCGCGCAATCGAAATAGTAGAGCGGGCCATCGTGCTGTTCGGCGCGCCTATCTACGTGCGCCACGAGATCGTGCACAACGCCTACGTGGTCGAGGACCTGCGCAAGAAAGGCGCCGTGTTCATCGAAGACCTGGCGGATGCGCCTGAAGGCAGTACGCTGATTTTCAGCGCGCATGGCGTGTCGAAAGCGGTGCGCTCGGAAGCGGAAACCCGCGGCTTGCGCGTATTTGACGCAACCTGCCCGCTCGTGACCAAAGTGCATATGGAAGTCGCGAAGATGCGCCAGGAAGGCTTCGACATAGTGATGATCGGCCACAAGGGGCATCCTGAAGTCGAGGGCACGATGGGGCAGAGCGGTGAGGGCATGCATCTGGTGGAGGACATTGAGGACGTGGAAGCCCTCGCGCTTGCCGATCTCGACAGGATTGCCTACGTGACGCAAACCACGCTGTCAGTAGACGACGCCTCCGCGATCATCAGCGCGCTGAAGTCGAAATACCCGTCGGTGAAAGAGCCAAAGAAACAGGACATTTGCTACGCCACGCAGAATCGTCAGGACGCGGTGAAGTTTCTCGCGCCTCAATGCGATGTGGTGATCGTGGTGGGCAGCCCGAACAGCTCGAATTCAAGCCGGCTGCGCGAAATGGCTGAAAAACGCGGCATCCCCGCCTATATGGTGGATTCGCCCACGCAAATCGATCCGAAATGGGTGGAAGGGAAAAAGCGCATCGGCGTGACGGCGGGTGCGTCAGCGCCGGAAATGCTGGCGCAGGCGGTGATCGCGCGGTTGCGGGAGCTGGGCGTGCGCAACGTGCGTCCGCTCGAAGGGATCGAAGAGAAAGTGTCGTTTCCGCTGCCACGTGGTCTGACGCTGCCTTCGGAATGAAGCACTGTCGGCGAAGCATCCCCGCGTGTTGAATTAGAGGCGACAGTCGAAATCGTATTGAGAGGCCGTGCCAACTCACGTGATGGCGCGGCCTTTTGTTTTGCCGGCCGTGAAAAAAGGTCTCGCCTGCGGTCTCGCCTATACGGCGCTACGAGAACCTCCGGATTGACCCGCTGATTTTGCACTCGCACCATGAAGGTGCGTTTATGAGGATCCACAGTGGCGCCGAAGCCGATGCACGCATCGGTGTTTACCCACAATGCCAACCGATGGTGCAACTTGCGTACCGTGGCGGGGCGCAACCGGGTTGCTCCAGGAGCTCCACCAAAGGCCCAAGAGAGGGTTGCAATGGAGAAAAACCCCTGTCGCTGAACAATATTGCACGTCTCAAAAACCGAGTTACAATGCGCGCGTTCCAAGCCGGATGGGCTGGAAACACCAGCTTTTCAAGGCGCCGGAGAATTATTGAATGCAAATGAAGTTTGGCTTTGCCTTGACCATCGCTGCTGCGGTTGCGATGACAACGGCGTGCAGCAAAAAGAGTGATAACGAGCCGGCCGCAGGGGCATCGGCGGTGCCGGAAGTATCGGGAAGGGCGCCCGCCGGTCGGGCATCGGCTGCATCGGGGGCTGCGGCGCAGCGCCTGTACCGGCCAGCAGCGCCACGGGCGGCAGGGTCGGCCCTGTTGCGCCGCCCCGCGGGCCGCTGGCGCCTCTCGGGCCGGGCAAAATGAAAAAGGCGGGCGGGTGGCCACCGAGGGAAACCG
>LGTG01000303.1 GCA_001190015.1 Candidatus Burkholderia crenata | reverse complement strand
ACGTATCGAAGAGCATTTCGGCTGGGGCAAGACAATTGGCCGGATCCGGCAGACGGTCTATCGCGGCATCAAGCGCGTTGACCAGCACTTCAAGCTGACGATGGCCGCGAACAATCTGACCCGCATGGCCCGAATGCCAAGCGTGGTGCCACAAGGAGCGTTGCAATGAGCCGCCATGGTGCGAGCACCGTACGGCGCCGGGCCGGCGTGCCTGCGCACTGCCTGCCAAAACCACTCGGCGAACCCGCAATTCAGCAGCAAATTACAAACCTCTTGAACACTGCTTCGGTCGTCATAACGGGCGCTTTTCAACAGCCTGTTAAGGAACTCACGAAGGAAGTCACTTCAATGATCGAATACGAAGGCGATAACCTGGTGATCAGGCATATGTACATCGAGCGGCGCATGACGCCGCTGAACCTGTATTTGCAGAACGGCACGCCGTCGGAAATCGAGCATGGAATCAAGGAATATGGCGACGCGATCAAGGAACTGATCCAGGCGAACATCTTCCCCGGCGACATGCTCTACAAGAATTTCGGCGTGACGAGCCACGGCCGCGTGGTGTTCTACGACTACGACGAGATCGAATACCTAACTGATTGCAACGTGCGCAAAGTGCCGCAAGCGCGCAACGAGGAAGACGAGATGTCGGGTGAGCCGTGGTACACCGTCGGGCCGTATGACATCTTCCCCGAAACCTACAACACATTCCTGCTTGGCGACCCGCACGTGCGTGACGTGTTCATGAAACATCACGCCGATTTCTTCGACCCCGCGCTTTGGCAAAAACATAAGGAAGAGATCCTTAACGGCGAGCTCGCCGATTTTTTTCCGTACGAACGCGGCATCCGTTTTTGCGTTCGTTATCCTGAGCGTTTTCTGGACGGCGCACCCGCAGCACGCGCCGCATGAAACCTATCTGCACTGAATCCCATGTCCAATATCGACAACACCGGCAACCCTGAAAGCCACGACAACAACCCGCTCTCGCACCTGTTCGATAACAACCTGAAGTGGGTCGATCGCAAGCTCTCGGAAGACGCTGAATATTTCTCCCGCCTGGCGCACCAGCAAGCGCCCGAATATCTGTGGATCGGCTGCTCGGACTCACGCGTGCCGGCTAACCAGATTATTGGTTTGCCGCCGGGCGAGGTGTTCGTGCACAGGAACATCGCGAACGTGGTCGTTCACTCGGACCTGAACTGCTTGTCCGTGATCCAGTTCGCGGTCGATCTGCTGAAGGTCAAGCACATCATGGTGGTCGGGCACTACGGCTGTTCCGGCGTGGGCGCAGCGCTCGTCGGCCGGCGCGTGGGCCTGGCCGATAACTGGCTGCGCCACGTGGAAGACGTGCGCGACAAGCACTCCGCGCTGCTCGAAGAATGGCCGATGGGCGTCTCGCGGAACCGTCGGCTGGTGGAGCTGAACACCATCGAACAAACGGTAAACGTGTGCCATACGACCATCTTGTGCGACGCGTGGGCGCGCGGTCAGGAGCTCACGGTGCACGGCTGGACGTACGGCGTGCACGACGGCCGTGTGCGCAACATGGGCATGATGATCAGCGGGCCGGAGGAAATTGAACCGACCTATCAACAATGCATCGCGGCGCTGGCGCGCGGTGGCGCGCACTCATCGGAGAACGATGTGCTCGCCTCCGATGCCGCCCGTCTCGGCGATGTCCCGGCTATATTGTGAAAGGTGTGATCAAGGAGGTGAAACATGACTGATTTCGTAGCTGATCCGGTGGTGATCGTATCGGCTGTACGTACGCCGATGGCCGCTTTCCAAGGCGACTTCGCCACGGTGACAGCGCCGCAACTCGGCTCGGTCGCCATTCGCGCCGCCGTGGAGCGTGCCGGCCTCAAACCCGAGCAGATCGAAGAAGCCGTGATGGGTTGCGTGCTGCCCGCCGGACTCGGTCAGGCGCCGGCGCGGCAAGCCGCACTTGGTGCAGGCCTGCCGCTGTCCGTCGGCAGCACCACGGTCAACAAGATGTGCGGGTCCGGTATGTGTGCCGCCATGTTCGCGCACGACATGCTGCTGGCCGGCTCGGCGGATGTGATTGTCGCGGGCGGAATGGAGAGCATGACCAATGCACCGTATTTGTTGCCGAAGGCGCGCAGCGGCATGCGCATGGGCCACGGCCAGGTGCTCGATCACATGTTCCTCGATGGCCTTGAAGACGCGTATGAAAAAGGCCAGCTGATGGGTACGTTCGCGGAGCAATGCGCCGGGTCGTACAAGTTTTCGCGGGAAGCACAGGACGCGTTTGCGGTGGAGTCGCTGCGCCGTGCGAAGCGGGCCAATGAAGACGGTTCGTTCGATTGGGAAATCGCGCCGGTGACGGTCGCGGGACGCAAGGGCGATACCGTTATCGATCACGACGAACAGCCGTTTAAGGCGAATATCGACAAGATTGCTACGCTCAAACCGGCCTTCGCCAAAGACGGCACGGTAACGGCTGCCAATTCATCGTCTATCTCCGATGGCGCCGCCGCGCTCGTGATGATGTGTGCATCCACAGCGAAGCGGCTTGGCGTTACGCCGCTCGCGCGAGTGGTCGAACACAGCACCTTCGCGCAGGAGCCGGCGTTGTTCACGACTGCGCCTGTTGGTGCAATCCGCAAGCTGCTCGGGAAGAACGGCTGGCGCGGGGAGGAAGTCGATCTCTTCGAGATCAACGAAGCGTTCGCTGTCGTCACGATGGCTGCCATGCGGGAACACGACTTGCCTCACGACAAGGTCAACGTCAACGGCGGCGCGTGTGCGCTCGGGCATCCGATTGGCGCATCGGGCGCGCGGATTCTCGTGACCTTGATCGGCGCGTTGCGTCATCGGGGATTGAAACGCGGCGTGGCGAGCTTGTGCATCGGCGGCGGAGAAGCGACGGCGATGGGTATCGAACTGGTTTAGTGCAGCGTGTGGGAGAAAGTCATGAAAACCGTATTGATCGTGGACGCATCGTGCGGGCTCGGCCAAGAATTCGTGCGAGCTTGCCGCGACGGCTGGCGCGTGCTCGCCACCGCTCGCAGTGCGGCGTCGCTGGAAGCACTCGACGCCATGGGCGCAAAAACCTTCTCCGTGGATACAACCCAACCCGAGCAGATCGCAACGCTGGGCTGGCAACTCGATGGCGAAAAACTGGATGTCGCGATCATCGTGTCGGGCGTGTACGGTCCGCGAACCGAACACGTGGAAACCGTGTTGTCGGAGGATTTTGATCAGGTCATGCACACCAATGTTCGCGGCCCGATGCAACTGCTGCCCATTCTCCTGCCACTCACCGACGCCGCGCATGGCGTGCTCGCGGTGGTGTCTAGAAGATGGGCGGTATCGCGGAGATGAACGGGACGGCGGGCTGGCTGTATCGCGTGAGCAAGGCCGCAGTGAAAGCGGCGTTGAAGGCGGCTCGTCGGCCGCGATCGAACCGGCGCACAGCATTTCCGGAATGCGGGCAGTGAAAGCGGCGGCCGCCGCCAACCCCAAGAAATTCAACGGTTATTTCGTGCAGTACGACGGTATACCGCTCGTGTGGTGAGTGCCTTACATTGATACGGCTTCCGAAGTGAGTGCTTCAATCAGACAAAGAGAGGGCATAAAGTGGCATATCAGGTACATGGTGTGGCGTCGTCGAGGAATTGCTACAAGGTCCGGCTTGCACTCGAACAACTGCGTCGGCCGTATGTATGCATGAGTATGTATGCATGAAGTAGACGTGATGAACGGCGCCGCGCGCACCGAGGCGTTTCGTCAGTTGAATCCGAACGGCAAGGTGCCGGTGCTGCAGATCGATGAGCACACGTGCCTGTTCGATCGGACTCGATCCTGTATTACCTCGCCGAAGGCACCCCGCTGCTGCCCACGGACCGTCTTTCGCGGGCGCGTGTCCCGCAATGGATGTGTTCTTCGAGCAATACAACCACGAGCCCAACATTGCGGCTGCGCGCTTCCAGTTCGTCAAACACCTTGACGATCCTCGCCTACCCGAGAAAACCGCTGGTTCGTATCGCGCGCTTGATGTGATGGAAACGCATCTCGCCACGCGAACGTATTTCGTCGATGAGCAATACACCATCGCGGACATTGCGCTGTATGCGTACACCCATGTCGCCGATGAAGCTAACCTGGACCTCGGCCGATATTCGGCCATTCGCGCATGGCTGGCACGCGTGAAGGCACAGCCGCGACACATCGAGATGCCGGGCGTCGACGTATGAAGCAAGCCGATGAATGCCCGTGCGGCGGCGCGTCGCCGGGATCGAGCAGCGTTAAACGTCCGCCTGACTACGTGCAATGCTACGGGCGGTTCATAGAAGGCGGCGCACCGGCGGGCAACGCAATGGAACTGATGCGCTCACGCTACACCGCCTACGTGCTCGGGAACACGGCGTATCTGCGCGCGACCTGGGCTGCGACAACCTGCCCCCGCGACCTGGAAACCTCCGCCGATCCCGCCACCCGCTGGCTCGGCTTGCAGATAAAACGCCACACGCCTATTGACGCTGATCACGCCGAGGTCGAATTTGTCGCTCGATACAAGCTCGGTGGCAGGGCCTTCCGGCTGCATGAGACGGGCCGCTTCGAACGCGATGCCGCCGGCCGTTGGGTTTATGTCGACGGTGATCTTCGCGATTGAAACGTCGTAGCAACGAATCTGGCTGCATCGACGGCAATAATTTCCTTAACGTCTGCTTTCGCCAAAAATTAGTGTGCCGCGCGGGTACTTTCTAACTGCACCTATTCATTTTGTCCGAGTACTCTGGCTTATCGCCAGTCGCTGGCGAATGATATTAAGTTGCTATTTCATAAGCCAAATATCTGTCAGCACGTCGGTGTTGCATATTGAAGCCCATTGTCTTGTCTATTCGGTACATGACTTGACGATCCAACCAGCAATACTGATTGACAGGGCGAATTCAACCGGTCGTTGCAATATCTCGAAATTTGGAGGTGTTAAATGGGGCGACCGCGGAGCTGGAGCTCGCAACAAACCGGGAGACCAATGATGCCATCGCCGGGCAGGCCAGGTGTCAATCAGTTTGA
>LGTG01000302.1 GCA_001190015.1 Candidatus Burkholderia crenata | reverse complement strand
CCGCTTACACGGTACCCAATTTCAACAGCCTGCTAGTGCCGTCTCCCTGGCGGCTGGGTTCGTTTCAGTCCGCCGGATACAAAAGAAGCGACGGCCCGCGAAAGACCGGGCGCGCCGCTTCGAACTCCTTCGTTGCTCAGTACCCAAGCGCTACGCTGAACGCGTCCGCTCAATAGCCGTACTGCATGCTCTGCTGCACGTTGCTTTTATTGTAGAAGCGGTCGGAGACTTTCACCCACGGCGGGATCGTTTCGCCCTTCGCGAACTTCTGCGCCACGTCGCACGCAAGCGGCCCGAAGAACGGGCTCGACTGCACGCTCGCGCTGAGTTCGCCGGCAGCAATGGCGTCCAGGTCGCCCTTCGTTCCGTCGATAGTCACAATGGTGATGTTCTTGCCCGGCTGCTTGCCGGCCGCCTTGATCGCGGCAATCGCGCCGAGCGCCATTTCGTCGTTGTGCGCGTAGACCGCGGTTACGTCGGGATGCGCCTGAAGCAGCGTTTCCATGACCTTGCGACCCGTTTCGCGGGCAAAGTCACCGCTTTGCGACACAATGATCTGCATGCCCGGATTCTTCGCTATCACGTCGTCGACACCTTTCTTGCGATCGTTCGCAGCGGACGCGCCCGTCGATCCTTCCAGTTCGATGATCTTGGCCTTGCCGCCAGTCGCCTTAACGAGCCAGTCGGCCGTACGCTGCCCCTGGTTGATGAAGTCCGAGCCGATAAACGTGATGTAGTCCTGGCCCGCTTTCGCCACCGATTGATCTACGTTGCGGTCCACCAGGATTAACGGAATGCCCACTTTCTTCGCTTGCAGCACGGTTGGCGCGAGAGGCTTTTCTTCACGAGGCGGGAACACGATCAGGTCGACGTGCTGCGCGATCATGCTCTGTATCTCTGTATATCGGCGACTTGTTTCGATGCCGAGCTGTTCGCGTCGGTCATCACCATTTGCCAGTCGCACTTCGCCGCCACGTATTTGAAGCTCTTGGTTTTGGCAAGACGCCACGGGTTGTTGCTTTCCGTCTGGGCGAAGCCGACGCGCAAGGGTTTCTTTTTCGCTTCATCTTAATAAGTCAGGGTGCGATGATTATTCCACCGTATTTTATTATTGCTCAATCGCTAATATTATTAATTGCGGGTTGTTTTGCCACGGTACTTACCTTTGCCGATGCGCGTTCCACCAGCGGTCCGTCGAGCTTCACCGTGCGCCGGCGGCGCGGTTGTGTTCTTCCTGCAGCAGCGTTTCGACGGCCCATCGGCCCAGTTCATAGTTGGATAGAACGAAAGTGGACAGCGGCGGATGCGTATGCCGGGCGATTTCCTGATCGTCGTAGCCAAGTACGGATACGTCTTCGGGTACGCGTAGCCCCAGCTGCTTCAGCGCCTCGATCGCGCCTAGCACCATCAAGTCGTTCGCGCAAAAAATGGCGGTTGGCGGCTTGGGTTGGCGCATTAACGAAAGCGTTTGCTCAAAGCCAGAACCCGAGCTCCAGTCGCCTTCACGCACCAGAGCTCGGCGGAATGGTAAGTCAGCAGTTGAGAGCGCCATCCGATACCCCTTCAGGCGGTCGCGCGACGCGTCTTGCCAGGGCTCACCGTTCACATACCCAATTCTTCTTCGATGCCCCGCGTTCAACAAATATTCAGTCGCAGTGTGGTCTTCCGTGATTTCAGCCGGCACCCCCGACGAAAGTTCGGAATCGCCTGTGTAGCAGTTCAGGAGGAGCGTTGGGACCTTGGAAAGCGCCGCGGGCAAAGAGTAACCTTGCGTGTATAAACCGTCGCATAAATAACGCCGAGCACGTTGGGGTTCGTCAGCGTGGCATCGAGCACTTGCTGTTCGATTTCCGCGTTGCCGTGAGTCGAGTAAACAGCAAGCATCCGGCCGTTGCGAACGCGGTATCGCGTGCTCCGTCGATGTTCACCACCGGATGCGGGTTCGTCGATATCTCATCCGCCAGATACACGATCAGGTTCTTCTCATTCGCCGCGATCGTCGCGTCCAGCGGCTCGCGGGCTGTCATCCGGTAGCCCAGATCCTGTGCTGCCTTCAGTACCTTGTTGCGCGTAGCGTCAGAGAATTTCGCGCTGGTCGCGTTGCTCAGCACCAGCGACACGGTGGATTGCGAGACGCCGGTCAGCTTCGCGATGTCGGTCATCGTCGGACGGCGTTGCGTGGATTTTTTCATTGTCTGTGGCCGCGAAAAGGCGGCGTTGTCGTTGCGTTGCGCTGAAACGCTGAAACGTTATGCGGATGCCGCCGACGGTACCACTAATATTTTCTACCGACAACGCTCACAAACCATGTCTGCATTGCCTCTATCGGTAGTGCGCGCCATCTAAGTTTTATTACTATTAAATTGACTATTTCGTGGCGATCATGCGATTCTCGGGGCGCATGTGGGGCTGTCGGATCAATGAAAGCCAGGCGTGCCGACTGCGCCCGGCTCACGCGGCGCAACCCAAGGGGACGACGATGGCACGCTACGACGAGCGTGCTCGTGATGCGCTTGCGGAGGATTTCGAACGTGACGGTTTTGTCCTGCTGCCCAGCCATTTCCAGCGCGCAGTGCTCGACGCTTGGCGCGCCGCTTTTCAAGCCGCATGAGGCGGCGGCGCGCAAAAAGGGCGGCAGCGGCAATCGCCGCCCGGGGCGCTATTACGCGTCACGTTGCCGTTTGAAGGCGAGTTCGACGACCCCGCCATTTTTTGCGATGACGACGTGCTCGGGATCGTCGAGCGAATCGCCGGCCCCGATCCCGTGATGTGCCAGCTCGCCGATACCCCCGTGCGCGGTTCCGACTTTCAGGACTGGCATCGTGACACGCCGCCTTTGTTCGACGGCGTGCCGGAAACGTCGTCGTTTCAGTTGGCGGTGAATTTTCCGCTTGTCGATGTGAATGACGAGAACGGGTCGCTGGAAACGACGCGTGGAACGCATCGGATATCGCGTGAGGAAGCGCTCGCCGGTTTAGCTGCTGGCCGTTTTTCGGCCGAACGCGTTCCCATGCAACTAGGCGATGTGATGATCCGCGACGTGCGCGGCTTGCATCGCGGAAGACCGAATCTCACCGATACCCCGCGTCCGATGGTCGTGATCGGTTATAGCCATTCGTGGTATTTCAGGCCGGAAGTGCAGGTGCAAGTGCCGCGCGATGTGTTCGCCGCGCTGCCCGCGCGCTAAACGGCTGCTGCGCTATAGCCCGCAAGCCGAGAAGATGCCGCGGACCTTCGACGAAAGTTACCAGCGGTTCGCATATTGAATGAACGCCGATCGACACGAAGGCGTGGATCAAAGCGCCGCCGTTAAGCCTACGCCGGCTTCTGACGACGCGGTCCGTGCCGCGTTGAATCATGCTGCGCTGATCGAACTGCGCTTCGAGGATCGGCGAGTGTTGCTGGCGCCGCACGTCGGTGGCGCGATCGCGGTGTTCTACGATCTGCCGGATGACGGCGGGAGCAGTCACGGTGCGCTGCATTGGCTGCGTTCCGTGTCGGCAGAGGCGCTTGCCGCGTACAATCCACTTGGCATGGCAAGCTTTTCCGTTGCTGCCGTACTGCAACTGGCTGCGCGACGCGCGTTTTGTTTTCGTGAGGTCGATCTATCCGCCGATGGCAACGCGTTCGATCACGCGTTGCATGGGCACGCGTGGCGGCGTCCGTGGCGCGTGGGTTCGGTGTCGCCGACCATGGTGGAATTGCATCTAGACCATGAACCCGGCAGCGAACCGGCGCACCATTGGCCGTATCGATATGAAGCGACACAGAGTTTCGAGCTCGATAATTCAGGCTTGTTCGTCACGATGTCGATACGCAATCTCGCCGATCAGCCTATGCCGTTCGGCATGGGTCATCATCCTTATTACCCTCGGACGCCGGCTACACGCATTCACACCAACGTCCGCGCCATGTGGCACGCCACGCAGGATCTTCTGCCGACCTTGCTTGGCGCGTATCCGATCGATGCGTTGGCGTCCCCGGAAGGCTTGCCCGCAGATGCTTACGATCTGGACAACAACTTCGCGGGCTGGTCGAGGTCGGCGACTATCGACTGGCCTGATGAGCGCCGCAGCGTCACCCTGTACGCCGACGCGCCTTTCGATCACATGGTTCTATACGCGCCCGGACCTGCTGTGCGTGGAGCCTGTAACGAATACGGTGGATTTCCTGAACCTTGATGCGCCGCGAGAGGATGTAGGCGGCGGGGTGTTGATCCCCGGGGAAACTATTCAGGCGCGCTTTGGCTGGATGCCGCGCGCGCTCAATCTGCTGCCGAATTGAACGGATCCACTTTTCCGGTACCATCCTAAAATTATCCGCGCGCCTGATTCCCTCAGCGTGTGGGCACCTTCAGAAATCTCAAAAATGCAGGAAAGTACCATGACGACGATCGACGGCGCACCCGGCGAATCCACCCATCCGCGCCGGGTCTTGCTCGTCGACGACAGCGTCGATGCAGCCGAAGCCATGTCGATGCTGTTCGAAACGCTTGGTCACGAAGTTCGGGTCATGCATGACGGGCCGAGCTCTCTCGCCATGGTCGATGACTTCGCGCCTGAGGTCGTGATCCTGGATATCGGCTTGCCGGGCATGGACGGCTTCGAGGTTGCGCGGGAGATGCGCACGCGCGCGGTAACTAAAACGGCGTTGCTGATTGCGTTGACGGGTTACGGCGCGGAAAGCGACAAGCAAAAGACACGGGACGCCGGCTTCGACCATCACTTGGTCAAACCCGTCTCTTTCACAGCGATAGAAACCGTGATCGCCATGTCATTTGCAGGCGGTTCGAAGTAAAACGCGAAGTAAAAACCGCGTTTATTCCACCCGCAGCTCCGCCATATACGGCAGATGATCGGACAGCCATGCGGTGTCTTGCGTCAGCGTAATCCATTCAACCGGTTTCATCCCGCGCACGAACATCTTGTCGAGCGTGAGCGCGGGTGAAAACGCAGGATAGGTGCGGACCGGACTCGCCAAGCATGGTCGCCACTTCGGTCATGCCTAGTTCGCCGAAGACCCCCACCGAATAATTGCGCCAGTCGTTGAAATCGCTGGCCAAAACGAGCGGCCCTTCAGGCGCCTCCTTCGAAATCCACAACGCGATCCAGTTCATCTGCCGTAGCCGCGCCGCCCGCGTCAGCGCAAGATGCACGCACAGCAGCGTGACCGAGCGCCCGGCAAACGTGGCGCGTGCGACCAGCAAGCCGCGCCGCTCAAACCGATGCGCCGAGATGTCCCACCGTCCGCCCAGGTCGAGCGTTCAAGCAGCCATTGCAACACCATCTCATTTAGGTTGCGAATATTAATTCTTCAAACGCCTTGGCTGGTGTCTTCTAATCGAGGGCTTTGCG
>LGTG01000301.1 GCA_001190015.1 Candidatus Burkholderia crenata | reverse complement strand
CCGTTGCGCGTGCGTTTCGCGCCGTCGCGCCATTCGATTTCCCAGTCGTAGCCTTCGTTTACCGCGTCCCAATGCGCGTTGCGCAGGAACGCAAACGCGTGACGGGCGTTGTCCTGATGCTGTTGTCCGCCGAAGTGACGGAAGGCCATCGCGTGATTGAAGACAAAGCGCGTGCTGCTGACAAGGTGACGTGTGGTGCGGTCGTAGACCGTGCCATCGTCCTTGAAAAAATGAAAAAAACCGCCCGAGTTGTCGCGGGCGGTTCGTGCGTAGAACGCAAGTGTGTGACGAACGTGATCGAGGAGGAAATCGCGGCTGCGAAAGTCCGGTTCTGCTGGACCCGCCACGTTCAGAGCGGTTGAGTTCATACCGATGTTTGTGTCCGTGTTATGGCCGAGCTCGCGCGAGGAATCAGGTGCACGGGCACGAGCGTGTCGATGGTATTCGCGTCATCGTGGCTCTGCGCGGTTTCCAGCAGCAATTTCACCCCGCGCCGCCCCAGCGCTTCCTTGTCGACCGTGACCGTGGTGAGCGGCGGCGTGCTTTGGGCGGCGGCGGGTATATCGTCGAAACCGACAAACGCGATGTCTTCCGGTACCCGCAAACCGTGCGCAAGACAGACGCGCATGGCAGCGAGGGCCGCTGCATCGTTATAGGCGAAAACGGCGTCGGGCAGCGGTGCGGATTGCGTACGCGCTTGAGTGATCAGGCGTTCCATGGCGTCGGCGGCGGCCACGTCGGCGTCGATAGCCGGCTGTGTGGTGACCTCGAGCGTCGGATTGAAGAACAAACCTGCTTCGAAGTACGCCAGCCGGTAACCCATTGCTCGCTGCGAGATGCTGTAGTGCGCCAACGATCCGCCAATGAACGCAATCCGCTTTCGCCCGAGTGCGAACAGATGTTGCATGGTGAGCGCGCCGCCGCGGGCGTTGTCGACGTTCACGGAGCGGAAACCCGGCGCGCGCAAATCGATCATCAACACGACCGGCCGGTTCATGGAGCGCAGATGAGCAAGCAGCTCCGGCTCGATAAATCCCGCGACCGCTACGGCGTCCAGTGCGTGAAGGCGCATTTGCTGGGCAAGATCGAGCGTTGGGCCGGCGGTCAGTACCGACGGCACCAGCCGCCGCTCGCGGCACGCTTCTTCGAAGCCATGCAACACGTGCGAAAAGAATGGGCTGACCGCGAAATTATTGTGCTGGCGATGCAGCAGTAACGTGACGCGCCGGATTCGGGTGCGAAGCTGGGCAGCGTCATAGCCAAGTTGCCGCGCCGCTTCCACCACGCGTTCGCGCGTGGTTTCCGACAGGCCTGGCTGGTTTTTCAGCGCTCGCGATACTGTGCCGATCGAAATACTGGCTGCGCGCGCGACATCGCGAATGGTTGTGGCCATCGGGTTTCTCGTCTCCGCATTGCTTGGATTGACTGTTTATAGGCACCGAAGCGTTTTTCGCATGTGGTGTGTTTAGAGCTCAGATTCGCATGACTTAGCAAGTGTATAGTAAAGCACGCAGAAATTCCCCCGATGATTCCTAGCAGGCTGTTGAAAAGTGCCCCGTCATGA
>LGTG01000300.1 GCA_001190015.1 Candidatus Burkholderia crenata | reverse complement strand
ACTGCCAGGTTCATTCCGGTGTCGAACCCAACACGCGTATGCCGGGCCCGGTGTCACCCAGGATGGGCTGTCGAGCTACTCTGCCCAGAGCCAGCGTAATACTTACGGACTGGTTTGGCGCGAATTATTCACTGCTGTCCTCGACTGCGCTGTCCGGATACTCCTCGCTCAACGGCCCGTTCAACGTCTTCGATCCGAACTCGGTACCGAACGTCAATCCTCCGTTCAATTACGGCAGCAATAACCGGACGGAACAATACGGGGTTTATGCGCCCCAGGCCCAGATTCACATTACGAAGCCGCTGACGCTCATCCTAGGAGGACGTGAAACTTTCTTCAACGAGGAGTCGCAGTCAATCCTGCCGAGCGTGTCCGACTGGACCGTCGGGGCGCGCTTGAATCACAAGTTCATCCCGTCAGCCGGCATTGTGTACGACATCGTTCCGTGGTTGTCCGCGTACGCCAGCTATTCAAAGATTTTCACGCCGCAGACAGCGACCACCTATACCGGCGCCGGCTTGCCACCGCGCACCGGCAAGCAGTTTGAAACCGGCCTGAAGGGCAATTTCTTCAACGGGCGGCTCAACGCGACGGCCGCGGTCTTCCAGATCAACGACGACAATCGTGCGATAGGCGATCCCGATCATCCGACCGGTTTGATCGCGGCCGGCAAGGCGCGCACCAGGAGTTCGAGCTTGGGGAGGTCAACGGTCAGCCGCTGCCGAACTGGAACGTGTACGGCGGGGTACACGTACCTGAACGTCAGCTACGAAAACGATGTGCCTGATCTCACCGACGGCACCGATCCGAAGCACCTCTTCAAGCTCTGGACGAGTTATCGGTTCTCGCAAGGGATGCTGGCCGGCACGACGCTCGGCGGTGGCATGCTTGTGCCCAAAGCTGGATCACGCGCGGTGTTGAGCAGGGTGGTTATGCGATCTTCAACGCGACGGTGGGGTACCGCTTCAACTGTCATCTCGACGCGACTCTGGCGCTGAACAACATATTCGACCGGAAGTATTACATCCGTCCGCCGGGCAACTTCTATAGCCAGTTCGGCGACCGGCGCAATGTCATGCTGACGTTGCGGTCGACGTACTGAGGGTTGAATTCGTCGTTGATCGGGTCGGCTTGTCCAGACAAGGGCGGTGCGAGCACGGTACTCGGACGTTGTACCCGCAGTCCGGCATTCGTTATCGGCTGCCGGACTGCTTAAGCAACGGTCCTGATTCCATCAGGAACCGCACTGCACCTTTTTCGATGATGCCCGGACTTCATCGAGGAAAAAGCACAAGCCGCCCACCTGCTGAGCGATGTAACCGCCGCTCGCCATCGATTCAGGCGCGCGCCGGTCTCCGGTCGGGGGATACTCCGCCGAGAAATCGGCCGTGCGAAACACGATGTCCCAGATCGGGAAAACAGCGCCGTAATTGCAGGAGTTACGGCCCGCTGCACGCAGCCCATGATGCAGGCGGTGGAAGCGCGGCGAGACGAGCAGCCTGTCGCCGAGCCAGCCAAAGGACACGCGGATATTCGCGTGGCTCAGGCTTTCGGTGAAACGCATGAACAGGAACAGCAGCGGAAATTGCAGCGGCGGAATACCGATCGCCAGACCGACCACGCCAAACCAGATTGCCGCGACAAGATCGTCCAGCAGGTGATTCCGGTCGTCGGACCAGAAACTCATCTGTCGTTGCGCGTGGTGCAGCCCATGCAACGCGTACCAGCCGCGCCATGAGTGCGACAGACGGTGACGCCAGTAGTCCGCGCAATCGAGAATCAGTGCGTAGGCGAAGAACGTGATGACCGGATGCCCTAGCAGCGCCGGCACGACAGTCCCCAGCGTTGGCGGGATATAGCCTTGGGCGACCACAAAACCATTAACCCATACCTTAACCTGATAGAATAGCAGGAAACTCACAACGGGCAATACACCGACGCGGTTGAGCACCGTATAGAACGCGTCCGTTACTAAGGCTTTTCGATCTTTCCAGTGTTCGATCGGGAACAGCGCCTCCAACGGCCAGCATACGGCGTAGGTGACGATGACCGCGAACATCCCGTACACGCACACGAGTACCCAGTCGAAAGACAGCTCTTCCCACTGCATCCAGCCGAAGTGATAAAGCAATGGCAGAACGAGGTACTGATCGATCTCGCCGGCCAGGGCGTTGAACAACCTGTCGAGGAATATCAGCATGGTTTTCTTTACAAGGTTTCCGCGGTGATCAGGCCCTTACGGCGCAATTCGGAATTGAGGAAAATGCCATGCGGCGAGCGCCCCACGTCAATGGTCTCATAAGCGCCGCTTTTCGGGTCCAGCACCGCGACCTGTTCACGAAAGCGCAACGTGACCCATAACTTGCCATCCGGCGCGATGCCGATGTCGTCCGGTCCGGCAGCGTGGAACGGATACGTGTGTTGTATGGCGAACATGGTGGGATCCATGGCGACCAGAGACCCGCCAATACGATTGGACACGTAGAGCGTGCTGCCGTCCGGCGAGAGGAAAATATTGTGCGGACCCATTCCCGTCTTGACTCGCCGCAGTATGTCACCCGTCACCGGGTCGACCTCCGCCACGTGGTCGCTGCCCATGACGCAGACCAGCACCTTGCCGTTGTGCCAGAACACACCCGCCGGGGTTGAACCCAGCTTCGTCTTCCAGCGTACCGTCATGGTGGTCAGGTCGAACGAAACAAGCGTTCCCGAGCCTTGCATGGAGTTGAAGCTCCAGCGGGAGTCCGGCGAGAAATCGAGGTGGCTCGGCATGGAGCCTGGCGAGAAACGCTTCGCGAGGGTCAGGTCGTCAGCGCGATAGACATCGACATAATCGAGCCTGAGCGCGTTGACAACGAGGTAGCGATGATCTGGCGTGAAGCCAAGCTGGTAGGGATCGGCAATGACCTTGTGGCCGAGTGCGGTACCGGTATGCGGATCGACGATAAACAGAGCATTGCCACTGGCGTCCGCAATATAGAGTTTGCTGAGGTCCTGGGAAAGCGCCCAGTGACTCGGTTCGCGCAGCGTAGGCAGGGTACGGATGACTTTGCGCGACGTCATATCGATGACCGAGACACTGGCTTCACCGGAATTCATCACCATGGCCAGCGGGGATTCGGCGGCGTTGGCGATTTCAGACCGGAGAGCCATAAATGGCGACAGCCCAAGACTCAGGGGAATGGCAAGGCTACGGCCAAGCACTGCACGACGTGAAAGCTTCATGGGGGTATTCATTTCGAAAGTCAGCTTTCTATTTTACGGGAAGGGGTGCGGCGAAGTCAGGTAGAATAATACATTCAGGAAGATTCAAGAAAATAACGACGCCCTATTCTTTCAATTCAGTAATCTGCATTGGGTTAATACGAATTAATGCACGATTTTCTCATTCTCGTTTGACTCTCTTCTTTCATTTCCTTGCCTCATTCTCCTGGTTTGCTCCGCTCGTCAGTCCCGTTTGAGAGTCATGCATCGCCTGATATCTTTCCGATGTCCCTCTTGTTCTCGCGCATCTCCGGCGAGCGCCCGTTGAGGCGGGGAAGGGTGCATGCAGGTCATGTGGCATTGCACAAGCGGCTTCGAAATTATCTTCGCTCTACTTATCGAATCGGGTTGACTTTGAATTCCTGGACCACCCAAAATCTAACTATATTCACAAATGGGGCTTGTGCCTTGGACACCTGTAGTAGTCGACCTTCGAACAGTTTCGCTGCCTGACCGGCAGGACTTCCACGCGCTCTTCTTTCAGTTGCCGTCTTGCCAGCAGGCAAGCGGTGCGCGCCGTAATCACTCTCTCCGTGCACCTTTAACCCCCATATTCGACGTAGCGTCGGTGCGCGTCCGCGTGGCAATGCGTCGCGAGCATAAACTCGCGGCCGCGTTCGTTGCCCCTTTTCGATTCGCTGGCGTAGGCGAGCGCGTGGATCAACACACACGTAGCAATCGTGCGTAGCCCGGAGAAACATCATGAACTTCGGTTTGCTTCTGCCCCAACTTTCCCACGTTCAGGAGTCGCGTGTCTATTACGACACCATGCTGTCGTTGGGTGTCCCTGACTTGCACCAACACGCGGGATTCTGGCAACGCTTCAAAACCCTTTTTTCATAATTTCGCGGGCTCTTTTCCGCCATACGCAGGCGAGGTCGTTGTTTGACAACACTTGCCCTTGCATATGCCGGAACTGCGCATTTCTGTCCCGATCATTTCTCCAGGGAATAGAACAAAATGTCCATTCCAGCTGACGTCTCACCACCGCGCAGCGCTGTCCTCGATAACGCCCACCTTGGCGACATCAAGGGCGCTCTTGGCACCATTGCCTACTACGACACGGCACCGCGCACCAACTGGTGGGCGCGTGTCCATACGCTGCTGGCCATTCTCGGCTCTGGTCTCATAGTCATGGTCGGCGACAACGATGCAGGGGCCTTTGGCCTTGCAATTACCCATATTTTTCGGCGAGTTCGAAACCGAGCAGGATATCTGTAAGCCTTACCAATCCTCGCCAGACAACGATATTGCTGCCCGGAGGAAGATCATTGGCTCGGGCCAGATAGCCACC
>LGTG01000299.1 GCA_001190015.1 Candidatus Burkholderia crenata | reverse complement strand
TCATCGCCGTCCCTCATCAACTAATCTTGCAACGACGTTAACATAACGGATTCCTTATTAACAGAGAATCGTAGAAAAATATGGGTAATTGCAAGGGCGCGAGCCCGTTTACGACGCCGATCGACGGACTTGCCATCCTGCGGTCGGATCATCCAAAGCCGCCGACCCACATGATGTCCAAGCCAGCCATGTGCATCGTGGCACAGAGTGCCAAGCGGGCAACGTTCGGCGGCAATCGACTTGAGTACAGGGCGGGACAGGCACTCGTAGTAGGCGTCGAGGCGCCCTCCATCGGCCGGGTTGTCGAAGTGAGTCCCGGCGAACCTTGTCTTGTCCTTGAGTTTGAACTCGACCTCGCGATCATGCGCAGCGTTGCGGATGGATTGGATGCGCCGCCCAAGCCTGGCGGGGAACCCGGCCGCGGCGTCCTCGTGACGGATTTCCGAGGCCCGCTGGCCGACTGCGCGCTGCGCCTGCTGGATACGCCCAAGGCGATTCCGACGCTCTACCCGGTCATCATGCGCGAAATTTGCTATTGGCTAATTACAGGTCCCCATGGGCGAGATGCCGCCAGAATGGCCTTGGCGAACGGCCCATCGCAGCGGGTGATGAACGCCATGCACAGCTTGCGGAATCGCTTCAGGGAGACGGTTCGGATCGCGGAACTGGCTGAGGTCGCACAGATGAGCCCTTCGGCTTTCCACCGTCAGTTCAAGGCGCTGACGTCATTGACGCCCCTGCAGTATCAGAAGCAGCTTCGCCTGCTGGATGCACGCCGGCTGATAATTTCGAGCGCTGCTAACGCTGAGACGGCGTCCGTTCTGGTCTGCTATGAAAGCCCGTCGCAGTTCAGCCGGGAATATGCACGCATGTTCGGTGCATCTCCGAAACGCGGTGTGACGCGGATGCAAGCCGTGCTTCAAGAAGATCGCGCCGCTGCTGGCGCTGATTGATCGCTAAGGATGCTTGATCCCAGCATCCAGCTGCGGGGCAGACGCTCCGCGTGGCAACGGGCGCTGGCACGCCTGGCGGCAGGAAGTTCGGTGAGCGATACCGCTGAGCACTCGGGTTCAGCCACCCAAGCGCTTTCATGCAGATTTCAAGCGAGGCGGGTGTTATCCATTGGGCGATCAGGAATGCAGAAGCGCTTTTCCACGGTTATTGCTTTCCGGCTACGAGAACTTTCCATTCGCACCTTCGCCGTCGAGATGCGTCCACTGCACGTTCTTGATCCGGGAGTCAGAGCATCCCGGCCAATCCATCCATTAACTGTACCGTCGCATAGCCTTGCACCAGATTTTCGAAACCGCGCACCACATCCGCTTCCATTTCCCGGATGCCCTTCTCCCCATGCACAAACTGAATTTTCCCGGCGCGTTGAATCGCCGATTGAAGTAGTCGCTCACCTCGTCGATTTTTTCCGGGAAGGCCGAATCGGTATAAAGGACAGATCGGGGGGACGCTGCGTCGTAAAACAGGTTGTGTTTCCATTTAGGGACGAATGAGACAAGCTTCGACTCAGTGATTAAAAACGAGCCGATAAGTTGTAGCCGATCCTTTCTCCCCTTCGGCGTCGTAAACGTCCACACATTGCCCGGGAGGCGCTCCTTCAGTTGTTCGAGCATGGCTCCGTCAGGTCCGAGCGTACCAATGCGGCCCTTTTACATCGAGCGCGAAGTCCTTCCAATGATAAAAAATATCCACATCTCTCCCAGTTCTTAATCAATGTGACAGGCTCTCCGTCGAGATATCCGACGGAGAGCGTCCAGGCCATTCTAATGCCCGCGGCGATACCCCGTTTGAATGGTTTCCTCCGACGTATGGCAGACGCTCTTTTGCGCCCTCAACCGTTGTCATTGTCGACAAACGACCACCATCGCTCATCGGGCGCCTTCGAGTTCCCGGGTGCATAGTCATCCGCTAACGGTCTTCGGAGCGCACCCTTGACTCCTGATCGCCTTCAACTCAGCGCACCTTGTCATGGGGCGACGGAACGCTTTAAGGGTCTCCGCGCTGACGTAATGCTCGATGCCTTCGGCATCGCGCCGAGCCGTTTCGGGGCTCACACCGAGCGAGAGAAGAAAACCTTCGACAATCTGGTGACGCACCCGGCTTTGATGCGCGACTTCGCGACCTGCTTCGGTCAAAAAGACGCCACGATAAGGCTTGCGCGAAATCAGGCCCTTCGCTGTCAGGCGCGACAGCATTTTCGCCACGGTTGGCTGCGCGACGCCGAGCCGTGCGGCAATATCTACCTGCCGTGCTTCATTGCCGTCCTCGATCAAATCAGCAATCAGCTCAACATAGTCTTCGACCAGCGCCAGAGGACTGGCTTCGCGTGCATGACGAAACCTTTCCGAATGGCTGTCGGCATCGATAAGCGGCTTCTCACGTGGCACGAATTCGCGCATATGTTTCAGTGTTCTTGATATTTATAGTGTGGGCCATCATTCAACATCTTCTATATTTATAGCATACGCTTTGATTCTTTATTGAGGGTATACGTTGACTATTCATGATCCGGATTGTTGAAAACAAGCATCGTCGATGTGATGTAGTAAAGGATATATAGTAGAGCCGTAGCGATTCCGGGTGCCTGGATTGCATCCAAATCCACCAGGAACACGTAATGCGATACAGGCGAAGTGCGTCGACTGCCCCATCAGCGTGGACTTGCCAGCCCTGAAAGTTAAGTCCGGTCATAGGTTCTCGGTCAGTTACGTGGGCTCGGGTGGTGGTCGACTGGTTTAGCCGGGGGCGTGCAATTTGGCGACACGATGCTCTCGATCATCTGCTGCATAGCAATTGACAATCGATGTCAACAAAGCGCCGTCGCGAACAAAGGATAAAGGATAGCCATGTCGAGTACCACGAGCAGCAGTACCCTGACCGATCGCACCACAGAGGCGATTCAAGACGTGCTGGCAGGCCGGCAGCAAGGGCTGCGTTCCGTGTTGCTATTCGCGGGGCCCGCGGTGATTGCGTCGATCGCCTATATGGATCCCGGCAACTTCGCCACGAATATCCAGGCAGGGTCGCAGTTCGGCTATTCGCTGTTTTGGGTTGTGCTGATGGCCAATTTGATCGCGATGCTGTTCCAGGCATTGTCGGCCAAACTCGGGATCGTGACGGGCCGCAACCTGGCCGAGATGTGCCGTGAGCAGTTTTCCCGCCCGGTCGTTTATGCAATGTGGGGCGTAAGTGAAGTGGCTGCCATGGCCACTGATCTGGCCGAATTTCTCGGTGGTGCGATTGCACTGTCACTACTTTTCAAGCTGCCTCTGATCGCCGGCATGTTGATCACGGCTATTGTTACCTACGGCATCCTGCTGTTTGAAAAGAACGGTTTCCGGCCAATGGAGATCATCATCGGGGCGTTCGTGGGCGTGATCGGGCTGTGCTACCTCGCCGAGATGTTTATCGCGCCTGTCGCTTGGGGACTGGTAGGCTTTCACTCCGTCGTCCCGACCATGCCTAACGCCGAAGCATTGACAATCTCGGTCGGCATTGTCGGAGCGACCGTCATGCCGCACGCAATCTACCTCCATTCGGGGCTGACGCAGGGGCGAGTCCCGGGGAGCAATCCGCGCGAACGACGGATTCTGCTGCGATTCTCGAACTGGGAGGTCGTCATTGCCCTTTCGATCGCGGGCGTCATCAATATGGCGATGGTCATCATGGCGAGCTCCGCTTTTCATGCCGGCCACAGTGATGTAGCGGAAATCGAAACCGCCTACCACACGCTTACCCCGCTGCTCGGCGCAGGCGCTGCCGCCGTGTTCCTGATGTCCCTCATCAGTTCCGGCGTTTCCAGTTCGGTGGTTGGCACAATGGCCGGCCAGATGATCATGCAGGGCTTCGTCGGCTTCCGCATCCCTGTTTGGCTGCGGCGTCTCGTCACCATGGTACCCGCCTTTATTGTTGTCGCGCTTGGGGTGAATGCCACGCAGGCACTGGTGCTCAGCCAGGTCGTACTGTCATTCGCCTTGCCGACCCCCATGGTAGCCCTGGTCCTGTTCACTCGCCGCAAGAACATCATGGGCGAGTTTGCCAACGCCCATCTGACCCATATGGTGGCGGTTGTGGCCACAATAATTATTCTCGCTTTGAATATGGTTTTGCTGCTTCAGACTTGCGGCGTCAAGGTGCCAGGGTTGCCTTCGAATTAGATTCAAACTTCCCTTTCTTGCACACCTGGATACGCCGGCTGTTCAGCGGTGTGGACGGGATTACTCTTGACTGCCGGCACTCTTGGCTCACCCACTGCTTGCGGCCTGAGCACACTGAACTTCGCAATTGCCTTACTTGACTATAACTCCCCGCGGCATTGGCTACAAATGATATTGGCAACTGCTGTTGGCTTATTGCTCGCCGTCGTTGGCCTTGCTTTTCTCGCATGGGAAGCAGGCTGCTCAACCGGGACGTCTGCACTAAAAACCAGGACCACAGTCACGGCCGCGGTCATGTTGCTCGTCATCGGCATCATCATCTTGTTTCGAAAACCCATGTTTGCTTGATCTTTTGCGGGTATCTGGCGGATCGCCAACCTGTAGTCTCACGCGTTTGCCGCCCCTTGGTTTCGTCCCATAGCCTAGGACAGGATAAGCTTTCGTTACCCGCATTAGCGCGCGCGGGGCGGGCTTGGGGCTCAACCTGAAAGCCACCGCACCGGGCAGATCACAACTGGATTGAAACCAGCAATGCACACCCATGGACCCGCCACCCGAGCATATGTCGCTGAGCCGCCTGTTGTTGCCGCCGGATCCACCTACGCTTGCGCCGGGCATTGTGCACAGCAGCTTCAGCGTGCAAGGCGACGCCAGTCACAGTTTCCTGGCCTGGCGGAACGCATGAGTCCCGTCTACGACATACGGCCTTCATCGAAGCACGGTGAGGAAACGTTTGACGCGGGGCTGTCTCGTTGTCAGCGGCGGTGCAAATCCGACACTAAACGGCGGCGTTGGGTTGAATAGAAGCGAGTGACCAGGGGCCGTTGCTGCTAGCCCGTGGT
>LGTG01000298.1 GCA_001190015.1 Candidatus Burkholderia crenata | reverse complement strand
GCAAGCCTCAAACCCCGCTTACACGGTACCCAATTTCAAAAGCCTGCTAGACCTGCAATTGCGCCTTGAGCCGGGAGAAATGCGCATCCCCCTGTGCCCACTCCCATGACTTCCGGCCGCCACAATTTGCCGTGGCGGCGCTTTCTTCATCAGATAGCGATATGACCCGTCTTGAAAGAGAACCAATCACCGTATTCGCGACGTTCGTTCCAAAGGTAGGTATGGAGCACGCTGTACAATCCGTGCTTCAGAAAGTTCTTGTACCCACCAGACAGGAGCCGGGATGTCTCCGATTCGATCTCTGGAGTTCGGGTACGCCCACGACGTTTCACCTCTATGAAGTATTCTCGGAGCGAGCAGCGATCGACGCGCATCGCCACACGCAACATTACGAGGTCTACCGGGCAAAAACCGAAGCTTTGCTTGAGACACCGCCCCACCCAGTCGCCGTCTCGCCTGTCGACGTCGTACCTCAGTAGCTGTAACGCGCGGATCGCCCGCTATGTGTCCGCCGTACTACTTCTATGCGCCGACTTCCGCCGCCAAGCGCGGCTGTCGGCCATTTTCCAGACTGGATCAATGACTCGACTGTTTCGTGAATTAGAGAAATCAATGTCACAGTTGCGGTGGAAGGCGGGCGCTGCACAGCATACGCAAGAAACCGATCGAGAATCAACCCGCTGATCGGCACTCCATGCAACACACCAGCCTCGATGTCCCGGCTAACAGCAGAGGCAAAATGGATCGTCCAACCGACACCCTCCGCCACGAGTTGAGTCGCCACGGCGGTAGACTCGACTTCCATCACCTCGTCAAGCACGACATTGGCGCGAGCTGTCGCGCGCTCGAGGGCAAGGCGTACGCCGGAGTTCTGCAATCCCGTCAAAATCAGGGGAACACCCGCAAGATCCTTCACATCGATGGAAGCAGCCTGCTTAGGTTCAAGCAGTCGTTGCAACACCATCATTTAGGTTGCGAATATTAGCTCTTCAAACGCCTCGACTGGTGTCTTCCAATCGAGGGCTTTGCGTGGTCTGCAATTAAGCGCGTTCGCAACTGCGTCGAGTTTTCGCTCGGAGTATCGACTAATGTCTGTGCCTTTTGTGAACGGCGGTCAGAAAGCGACGCCAGATGGCGGCGTCGATCAGAAATGCGAAACGATCTTGTTCTGCAGAACGGTCTTTTGACGACCAGCAGAGGTGCCGATAAGCAGGAGCCCGAAGGGCGAGTGCAGGCGCGCCCGGTGCAGCCCG
>LGTG01000297.1 GCA_001190015.1 Candidatus Burkholderia crenata | reverse complement strand
GCTGAGCAACGCACGAAGAAGCGCAGTGCGGCTAAGGCCGAGAAGAAGACATCAATGACGCGCCATCAGTCGCCTTCCGGGATCACCTGCGGGCTCGACTTCCTGATCCCGGACAACTGGTCCGCCGAGCAAGCGCTCGCCTGACCGATGTCGACGATCCATTCTGAGCACGAGCAGGCCGACAACCACGGGCTAGCAGCAACGGCCCCTGGTCACTTCGCTTCTATTCAACCCAACGCCGCCGTTTAGTGTCGGATTTGCACCGCCGCTAACACCCGCGCAGCGGCCAGGCAAAAAACGAATCCCATAAGTAGGGCGAATAACCCAACAGCGATTAGCTTCTTAGACATACGCACTCCTGTCATGCAGCGAAAACAACCTCAACACGCCCTGCCGCAGCAGAACGGCGAGCTGGGCCAACAACGATCTGTACATCGCGCCCAAGTTTCGCAAGACACTCCAGCATTTTCGCTTCGCTGACGCCCCGGAATTGCCCGCGCAGCATTTTCGATAGTTTCGGTTGCGTCATGCCAAGAACCTCCTACGCCCGCTACTGTGTCCAGCGACGGCTTTTGATAATCTCGCCGATCTTGGTTGCAAGCTGCGCTTTCACTAGCATTTCGTCGGCATCAGAGATGCCAAGATCGGCATATACGTTGCCGCTGCTTTCTTCGATCTCGATCATTTCCATACTCTTTTCGCATGCGTTTACGCCGCTTTCAATCGGTCGCGAATCACGTCCATATCCGGCTTTGGTGCCGCTATGCCATGTGTTGACTTCTTCTGGAAGCAATGCAGCACATAGACCGCGTTCCCGAATTTCACCGTGTAGACGGCGCGATATGTGTTGCCGGCCGAGTCCTCGACCACTTCGAGCACGCCAGCCGATCCGAAACCCTTCAGCGGCTTGGCCTGTTCGTGTTTTGCCGGTCTGTGCCTGGTGCAAAGCGAAGCCGAAGGTGTCTTGCACGTCGTTGGGCATAGCCTTTAAATCCTCCTTTGCTGACGCGATCCAAAACAACGATTTCATGTGCAGGTATCCCATATTCAGGCTATACTCATTTAGGCATAATCAGGCAAGCCCGTCGATGCTCGGAGTCGGCGATGCATTGCCCGACTGGTCCTCTTTGACAAGCGTGAGTTTGTAAGTTACGTCGAGGTACTGCATCAGTCGCTCGGCCGTCTCCGGACTCTGGCAGCGAAACAGGACGATCGCTCCGTCAATTTCCATCGCTTGCTCCATGTAGCGGCGCGCGGTGAGCGGGAACGAATCGTTGTCCGCGATGATTGCGGTCGCTAGGCCCTCGCGACCGGTGATCTCGATCGTGCGGTCGATATACTTCTCAACCGCTGGCGTGATGCGGGGCTTCTTGTCCGCGTCGTACAGCAAGAACGAGACAACTTAGGTTCAAGCAGTCGTTGCAACACCATCATTTAGGTTGCGAATATTAACTCTTCAAACGCCTCGGCTGGTGTCTTCCAATCGAGGGCTTTGCGTGGTCTGCGCAATTAAGCGCGTTCGCAACTGCGTCGAGTTTTCGCTCGGAGCATCGACTAATGTCGGTGCCTTTAGGGAAATACTGTCGGAGCAGCCCATTAGTGTTTTCGTCAGTCCCGTTTTCGTCAGTCCCGCGCTGCCACGAACTTCGTGGATCACAGAAATAAATCGACAAACCTGTGTCGATCTTTAGCTGCGCGTGCTGCGCCATTGGCCT
>LGTG01000296.1 GCA_001190015.1 Candidatus Burkholderia crenata | reverse complement strand
TACGGCGCCGGGCCGGCGTGCCTGCGCACTGCCTGCCAAAACCACTCGGCGAACCCGCAATTCAGCAGCAAATTGCATGTGCAAACCGCAAATTGCATGTGCAAACCTCTTGAACACTGCTTCGGTCGTCATGACGGGGCGCTTTTCAACAGCCTGCTAAAGGCACCGACATTAGTCGATACTCCGAGCGAGAACTCGACGCAGTTGCGAACGCGCTTAATTGCAGACCACGCAAAGCCCTCGATTGGAAGACACCAGCCGAGGCGTTTGAAGAGTTAATATTCGCAACCTAAATGATGGTGTTGCAACGACTGCTTGAACCTAAGCAATGGTTACCACCACGCCCAGGATCCCGCTTGGGCCATACCCCCAGCTAGAGCTGGGCGGCCATGAGGGAAAAGCGTCGAGTAGCAGCAGGATCAACACGACAAGCAAGATTGTTCCGATCATTCCACTTCCCCTTAATTATTAAAGTCTGTTGAAGAGTGAATGGCGATGCCGCGTTCGGTGCGGCGTGAGTATCGGCGCTTGCTTCCTTTCGTGTCCGCAGTGCCCACACCCTCGCGATTACCGCTTTGACCCAGCAAACGCTGTGCCTATCGCGGGAAAGCATGTGGGGCGGTGGGCCGAGGGAGAGACAAAAAGCCGCCTGAGTCAGCTCACTAGTCGGCAAATTCTGCGGGTTCGCGAGAGGTTTGAAAAAACCGCTCGCGCTCTAACGTGCAACTGGCTTAAAAACCGCGTTTGGCAAAGCCCGCCAATAGAGTGCCCGTTCAGGTCTCGCTTAGAAGAGCCCGCGGAACACCCAGAACAAGCCCGCGGCGAGTGCGATCGAAACTGGCAAGGTCCGGATCCATGCAAGCGCGAGGCTGCGCACGGTACGCCATTGCAGCCCTAAACCGTTTGCCGCCATGGTCCCCGCCACGCCCGAAGACAGCACGTGGGTGGTACTGACCGGCAGGCCGTAGACGTCTGCGGCGCCAATGGTCAACATCGCAACCAGTTCCGCCGACGCCCCTTGTCCATACGTCAAATGGGTCTTGCCGATACGTTTGCTGACCATTACCACGATCCGCTTCCAGCCCACCATCGTGCCAAGGCCAAGCGCCACCGCCACGGCCACTTTCACCCACGTCGGAATGAACTTGGTCGAATGGTCGGGCTAGCCTTTGAAGTTATTGAGCACCGCGGCGTCGTCGGGTAGCGGGCGCTTTTTGCTTGTCCATCAGGCGTAGCGCTTCAGAGGCCACATACATGTTGTTGCGCACGTTATTCACGATGTTTTGCGGCACGGTCGCCATCGACGACGAAGGCCCGACCTGTGTGTCGATGATATCGGTGAGCTGCTTGAGCGCGACCACGGTGTCCGGCTCGACCGTCTTGGTCTACACGTAGCGCTGCACGATTGCGCTCGGGTCGGCAACGGACGCGGCGCCGTTGGTGTACTTGCCGAGCACTTCGGACGCGTGATAGCCGACCGACACGAAGGTCTGCGTCTTGGTGGGCGTGACGGCCTTGTTCAGCGCATAGGCAGCCGGCACCGTGCCGATCAGGATCAGCAGGCAGCGGATCCAGAACGGCGGCGTGTTTTTCTTCGGCTCTTTACTTCGGCTCTTTATACAGCGCGGGTATGCGCACCACGAGCTTCATCACTTACAGCAGCAAACCGACCAGGATGAAGCCGACCACCGGCGAGAACAGCAGCGATTTGCCCACCGCAAGCGCCTGGCCCCAGTCGACGCCCGAGGTTCCCGACAGGCCGTGCATCATCTGGTTCATCAGCCCGACGCCGATCACCGAGCCGATCAGCGTATAGGAGTTCGATGACGGAATGGCCAGGGCCCAGGTGTCGAAATTCCAGATGATCGCGGCGATCAGCAGCGCGAAGACTATCGCAAAACTCTGCGACGTACCCACGCCAAGGATCAGTTCGACCGGCAGCAGTTGCAGGATGCCGAACGCCTCGATACTAGCACGCCGGCGAGATTCCATATGCCCGACCAGACGACGGCGAAGTTCGACGCGAGCGAATGCGTGTAGATGACGGTGGCGATGGCATTCGCCGTATCGTGGAAACCATTTACGAATTCGAACCCAAGCGCGATCATCAATGCGACGCCGAGCAGGACGTAAGGCAGTATTGAAGACTGTTGGACCGACTCCAGGTCCTGCATCAGATGCGTCACGCAATAGATAATGCCAATCCTTAAGTTCAAGCAGTCGTTGCAACACCATCATTTAAATTGCGAATATTAACGCTTCAAACGCCTCGGCTGGTGTCTTCCAATCGAGGGTTTTGCGTGGTCTGCAATTAAGCGCGTTCGCAACTGCGTCGAGTTTTCGCTCGGAGTATCGACTAATGTCGATGCCTTTAGGGAAATACTGTCAGTCCCGCGCTGCCACGGACTTCGTGGATCACAGAAATAAAT
>LGTG01000295.1 GCA_001190015.1 Candidatus Burkholderia crenata | reverse complement strand
CCCTCGATTGGAAGACACCAGCCGAGGCGTTTGAAGAGTGAATATTCGCAACCTAAATGATGGTGTTGCAATGACTACTTGAACCTAAGCTATCTATCGCTGTATCTATCGCGGCAACTACTGCGTTTCGGATTGTGAAATCACGACGTTCAGTTGCTCGTTCATTTGATGCATGGTGCGGCGAATTTCTTCGGCCGGGAACGCTTCGCCGTGGCGCACGCTGTTTTGCAGCTTGAGCAATTCCGACGCCAGCGACAACGCCGCCATTACCGCGATCCGATCCGTGCCGCGCACGCTGCTGGCGTTTCGCACTTTCGACATTTCGGCATCTACGCGCGCTACCGCTTCACGCAATGCGCCTTCGGTTTCCGGCGAACACGCGAGCCGATACGGCGCGCCGAAAATGGATACCTCGATCTGTTTCAACGTCATGCTTTTTCTCCGTGACGGTGTGATTCTTCGTGCAACGCACCGTGCGCCGAGTCGGGGGTATCCGGTTCGATGCCGCCATCGGGAGGCAAAAGGGCAAGCTGGTTATCCGGTTCCGGTGCAGCCTTCGCACGCGGCAATTTTTCGAGAATCGCGTTGAGGCGAATCTGCGCGTCGTCGATCTTGGCCGACAGCGAGTCCCGCTCCGCCACCAGTGCGTCGCGTCCTGCGCGCACGGCGGCAAGTTCGCCCTGTGTGTTGGCATAGTCGGCGCGCAACTGTTCGAGTTGCTGGGCCAACGCGTTCTTCGCTTGATGATGGCGTTCGCTGATTTTGATCAGCCGCCCGATATTCTGTGACAGTGATTCGAGTTCGTTGAGCATGTGCTGCGTCCTCTTAAGACCTCGCATTTTAGCGCGCTTCTCCGGCGCTTCAGAAATTTGGTTCGTTTCCAGACGTAACAGCAGTCAGTCTTCAAAGCATGGGCGCGGCTCTTTATTTGTAGGAAGAAACGTTTTATAGGGATTCGTTCTCCCATTCATTCAGGCGTGCGAGCGTTTGTCGAAATATCACGCGGGAGCCCTTAAAACAAGGGTAAATCGAATAATCGAACCATGGCGAAGACAGTCCGCACGCCTGCATTGTCCTGCTTTCTTGACGGGCCATTGTGCCGCTCTTAAATTTTCCCGCCACCCTGGTCCTCGTGCGTGCCAGCTTGCATGCAGTTAGACGGAAAGCCGCGAGCGGAGTCCGCCCGGCCGAGCCAACCTGCGCCGCCCCCGCAAAGGTAAGCGACTACAACGCAAGTTGCAAGTCGGTCCCGGCGCGCGTTATCCGGCCCATTTCACCACTCGAAACGGCATCCGGCAGCCGCGATACCGGCCGTGGGGAGAACACGGCTTCGCGGCTGGGTTCCGTTCTGTACATTCAGCATGGATCTGCGGGGAGCGGGTCGCTCGTGCTTCAACCGGACCGGTCTCCCCTATTGTCCGCGTAGAGCTGATATCTGGCGGGATTGTTCTTGCGCGGCGCACCGTCACAGCCCACTCGCCGGTGCGGATCGATGGTGTGAGGGCGAAATCGGCAGGACGTGGTGCAGCGCAACGTTTGCAACGGATGCTCGAACACGTGTCAGCGATGAACGGCAATGCGTCGGCGCCGTATGGTTCGAACCCGGTTGGTGGCGTGTTCAGGTTTTCACCCGGGACGGTGGCGATCACATCCGCCGTGCTTCAACCGTCGCCGGTCTGTACTATCCGTTCAGCGGCAATCCGTCGATCGTCCCGAGCGTTGCCATTCCGTGGAGCGGTGCGTTTGTCGGCAACCTCGATGATCTCTTCAGCAAGGGGCGAATTCAACCGGTCGTTGCAACATCTCGGAATTTGGAGATGTTAAATGGGGCGACCGTGGAGCCGGAGCTCGCAATAAACCAGGAGGCCAATGATGCCATCGCCGGGCAGGCCAGGTGTCAATCAGTTTGAGACGAAGCAAGCGTTCTGGAAATTTATTGCCGAGGGAATGGAAAGTGACGCTGCGGCGCTGGCCGGCGGCGTATCACAATCGTTGGGTCCGCGATGGTTTCGCGAAACCGGCGGCATGCCGCCGATTGAGTTGGTGCCTCGCTCGGGCCGATACCTATCATTCTGAGAACGTGAGGAAATTGCG
>LGTG01000023.1 GCA_001190015.1 Candidatus Burkholderia crenata | reverse complement strand
CGCCTGCCCGGCGATGGCATCATCGGCCTCCCGGTTTGTTGCGAGTTCCAGCTCCGCGGTCGCCCCATTTAACACCTCCAAATTTCGAGATGTTGCAACGACCGGTTGAATTCGCCGCTGGTCGTTGCAGCCAGTGAGCGACACGGCAGCCGTGCACGCAGCCACGAGCATGAGCCGCTTCATAAGTCGATACATATCCGCGGCCCTCTTGTTGCACGGACACTGCGCGTGCTGTTCGTCATCCCGCCTTCTTGAGCGACGGAACCGGATCGACTGCCTGCCCGGACTTTCGCAGTTCGAAGTGCAGCAGCGGCTTGTTGTTCGGCCCCGTCCCCATTTCCGCGATCGGCGCGCCCTGACGCACTGCGTCGTCTTCCTTCACCAGCAGCTTGCTGTTGTGCGCGTAAGCCGTGAGGAAGTCGTTGCTATGCTTGACGATAATCATCTGCCCGTAAGCTCGCAAGCCACTGCCCGCATAAACCACGCGTCCGGCGGCCGCGGCTTTCACCGGCTCACCGAGCTTGCCGCCAATATCGATACCCTTGCTGCCGCCCTCGCCGAACTTCGTGATCACGTTGCCTTGTGCCGGCCACGCAAGCCACGCGCCCCTCGAACTGATCGCGGACGTGCTCGTGTCGGGGGCGGGGTTGTTGTTCGCTGTAGCCGGAGGCGCGCCGATGATCGGCGGCGCCGACTTCGATCCTGCCGCGGACGAAGCCTGTTTGCTCCAGTCGTCGGTGCTGGCGGGGGGCGTACTGCCTGGCGGCGCAACCCGCAGCAACTGGTCGATGTTGACCTGCTTGCTCTCGGGCAGATTGTTCCACTTAATGAGATCGGATGGGTGCTGCTTCTGCGCGCGCGCGATGCCGTAGAGCGTATCGCCGGGCTTCACGCGATAAAACCCCGGTCCGGCCTCGGGCTGCACGGATGGCGCGATAGCGACCGGTCCCGCGACGGACCTAGTGCCCCGCGGCGTAGTGGGAATCACCGCTGGCGAGCTCTTACCGCCCGTCGACTGGTCGACGATAGGGGCGAGCGTAAATGCCGTCGAGCAACCCGCCACGCTAATGGAAACGAGCGCACCCAGCACGCCCACCCGGCCTATGACGGCCCATCCTGAATTACCTGAACGCGATACCGCCATGCTTGCCGTTTTCCCTGACTTCCTGTTATGAATATTTCCGGGGTGCGCCTGGGCGCTCAGAACCGCATGCCGGCTCCGCATCCGCCGAAAGCCCCGCTGTTTGTCGCGCTGCCGGCGCAGCCAAAAATTCCGCAGCCGCTAACCAGCACCGCCACACCTACCGCTACCGCCGCCAACTTCAGACGACGCAGCATTCCCGCATGACCTTCGCACCTTGCTCTTCGCCAACATAAGACATTTAACATTTATTCATGATTCGCCGGAATCGTGCCTGCCAACCGCTTGATTTCCACTCTTTCGAGATTTGGCATTCTAACCTTTTACGTTTTTCACGGCGAAGAAGCGGGCGAACTGTAGACCTGTCCCGCGCCAATAAAAAAGAGCGATCCGAGTATCCGTACCACCCTTTCTTTTTTAGAACCGCTACAGCGAGTTCAGCCTTCTAAAGCCCTTCGATCAGAACTCTTAGTCAGCATGGGCACGCACGCGTCGCCGCTCTGCGATGCCGCGACCGCGCCGTTCACCACCCAGCGGCCATCAAGCTAACGATGCGTCACGCACGCACCGATCGCGCTATAGCCCTTGTAGTTCGCCACGCCCGCGCTGACCATCGTCTTGCCGGGACGGCTCGGTGTGGAGTTCGGCATCGCCATGGCGGCGGCCACGCCAACGTATGCCGACTTTTGCAAGGCCGTCAGGCTGGCGCCAACGTCGCTACGCAACTGGTTCATCTGCGTCATGTTGATCGCGCCCGTACCGCTCACGCCCTCCGCCACATTCGTCACGCGGCGCTCGTTTCCGGCTAAACCTACAGATACCATGTTGGCTTCGCTGGCGACAGAATTCGCACCGAGCGCCACCGAGTTGCTGCCCGAGGCCACAGCGTTCACGCTTATCGCCACTGCGTCCTGACCCGATGCCACGGGCTTCGATTCGCTCGCCGCCGACGAATTAATCGTCATAAAGCCCAGGCCCGCCGCCTGATACCCGGCGATCGTAGTTTCCGTGACGCCGACACGCTCATTGGTTACATTCGGTTGCTCGCCATTAATGGCGTCGGTGCTGGTCGACGACAGTTCGCCGGCCTTCAGGTTCGTCAGTTGCACCCCGTCCGTCGCAGCCGTTCCGCCGAGCGTGACCTTATCGTGATCGGCCGAGTCGTAGTTGACGGCGTTCGGGTTCAACCCGCTCGCCGCCGCGATGATGTCGCCCTTCATGCCGGCAATATCCGCGCTGTTCTGCGTCACACGGCCATCGATATTGTCGAGTGCCGAACCGACGTCATGCACTTGCGTGCCACCAACCGTGTAGGCCGATGCGGTGACGCTGCCGTTTGCATCAATGCCCGAACCACCGCCCAATGCCGCTGCAGTGCTCGCCGAAACCTGCGCCAGTTGCGCGCCGTTGACCGCATCGGTGCTCGATGCGTTGACCGCGCCGTTCGCCACACCACTCACGGTGCGGGCACCCTGCGTTCCCGCCATGCTGATCGAACGGGTGAGCACATCTTAGCGTGCGAGACCCGAGAAGTCGTTGCTGAAGTCGCTCATCGAGCTGTTCAGGCGGTCGATGTCAGTCGTGTTCTGTTTTCAGCGACGGTGTTCAGTTGCGAACCATTGACCGCGTCCTTGCTCGATGCCAGCACGCCGCCGGCCGCCAGGTTCGTGATTTTCACGGCTGCCCCGGAGCCCAACGTGATGACAGCGTGCGCTGACGTGTCATACTTCACAGCATCGGCCATCTGCGTGTTCAGGTTGCCAACTTGCGTGTTGATCGTGCCGACTTGTGTGTTCAGCGTGCCGATATCCGTGGTGTTTTTCGCGATATCGGTCGTGTTCGCTGCGATATCCGTGACGTTTTTCTCGATGTCAGTCTTGTTCGCGGCGATGTCCGTTGCGTTCTTCTCGATATCCGTGGTGTTGTTCGCCACGTTGGCATTCGTGGCGAACAACTGGCCACCGTTCACCGCATCCATGCTGGTGGCTGAGGTTACGTCGCCTGCCGCCACGTTCACGATCTTGCGTTGAAAGCTGGAGGAGCCTACCGATACCGTGTCAGCCTGATCGGCAACTGCATGTCCGCCCAGCGCGACACTGTTTTTTGCCGAGGCGATCGCGCCAGTGCCGATGGAGACACCTGCCTGAGTTGCGCTCGAATTTGTACCTAGTGCGATGGCCGAGTCCGTGCCGTCGCCTGTTGCTTGGGAGGTCCCGCCGATTGCGATATCTCCGTTCAAATTTGATTTCGCCGAATCGCCAAGCGCCACGCCATCAAGAGCTGCTGCACTCGACCTTACGCCAATAGACACAGAGTGCTGCCCCGTTGCTTGCGCTGCATAGCGCAAAGCGGCGCTGTCATAGTAGGCTACCGTTTTGGCGCCAATTGCTATGGAACCGATGTTTGCAGCATAGGAGTTGTCGGTACCGTCACCGGCACCTTTCACCTTCACATACGTGGAATTTGCAACCGTCGAACCATCCGTCAGATGGAAAAGCTGCGATCCGTTCACTGCGTCCATGCTCGTCTCTGAAATCGCGCCCGCGGCGACATTCGATATCGTCGTGCCGTCCGTGCCGCCAAGCGTGATGGTTCCCGCCGTCGTGTCGTCATAAGCAACGAACGTGTTTGTTGCGGTGCCGTTCGAATCCACCTTCAGACCTGCCGCCTGAAGCTGTCCGTAGTTCACCGCGTCATTGCTTTGCGTGCCGGCCTTCATATTGACGATCTGGCGTAGCGAGCTACCAGCCTTCCCGACGGAAACCGTGTTATCACGATCGCTCACGAATCGGTACCCAATCGCCACTGAATTCGACCCGGTGGCATTCGCACCCCCGCCAAGAGCCATGGAGCCCCCAGGGGTAGCAGTCGCAAGCGAGCCAAAGGCGACCGAACTACCTCATTGGGCAGATGCGCCCACCGCAACTGAGGAAGCTCCCGCTCCAGCATAGTTGGTTGTGTAACCAATCGACACCGAGCTATTAGAAACTGCGTTCGCACTTGATCCCATCGCAACCCCCTGCAGGCCCGCTACACTCCTGTAACCTACTGCCACGCCTTGTGTTCCGCTGACTTTCGAAAAAGCGCCAATAGCGACGGCTCCGATGCTACCGGTGGTAGTCGCCGGAGCATCCCAAGCGGCGCCACTGGCATTTTGCATAAAGCTCGAATTTGCTGCGGAAGTGGAAATGTTGTCGAGCGCTGTCTGCATCGGAAACAACTGCGATCCATTCACCGCGTCCTTGCTTGTCGCTGAAATCGTGCCATTCGCAACATTCGAGATCTTTGTCCCAGCCGCCCCTGTAAACGTAATATTGTTGTTCGTGGAGTCGTCGTAAAGAACCGACGTGCCAGTCGGCGTTGCACCAAGCAATTGCGCACCCAGCCGTTGCGCGCTGACCACCGTCTTGCCACTGGCTTCATCTGTTACGTCGCGATCGGCGAATCGTCGCTCGCAGCCGGGAGCGCCATTTCTGTCAACGACACCGCACCGTCATCCGTCGAAACCAGCGTGTCAGGCTGATATTCGCTAGTCAGCGCATTTTCATCAGCCATCGCATCGACTGGCGACAACATGGTGGCTGCCGCGCTAATCGCAAACGAAGCCGATGTCAGTGCTGTAGCCAGCCTGTTCTTCGACGACTTGCCCTTCGACTTCGCGTTTTCGCCAGCTGCCACATACGTTCCCGTCAACTTGTTCATGACTGACTTGAATAACTTGTTTATAATAATTTATATTCCTAAATATATGCTCAGTTTCTTGACTAGAAGCCAGTTCGGAACATTCCGAACTGGCGCTTCGATATGGCTAGCTCAGAACTCATCGGAAACGGTCCCGGAGGTCAAAGGCGGCGGCAGAATAACGAGGAAGCGTTAAAAGGTTCTGAGCTTCGCACCTAGCGTCATGACATATTTTATTAGGATGACATAAGACTTTTTATAAGCGAAGTCATATTACTACTATGCCACAAAATTCATGTCATTATAGAGCCTTGTTCATCCTTTGCATGAGGAAGTGATGGATTGGGACACATCGTTCGACGAGTATTTTGAACACCTATGTAACGCAGTTGGCCATAGCAATCGTCGCGCCGGGCTGAGTGGCTATTGCACGGGGCTGATGCTGCCGCTCAGGCGCAAGAGCGTCGAATCGCTGGGCGCTACCACACATGGATCCTGCCGAAGGCTTGTACTGGATTATTGACGACACGGGTTTTCCGAAGAAAGAAAGGTTCGACGCTGCGTTGCTTG
>LGTG01000294.1 GCA_001190015.1 Candidatus Burkholderia crenata | reverse complement strand
GTCCCTCAAACCCCGCTTACACGGGACCCAATTTCAACAACCTGTTAGGACGTGCCTATGAATTCACTTCTCTTTCAGCAACTGGATACAAGTTCGGCTGTGCTCCTGGTCGGCACGGTTCTGATTGTGGGCGTCTTGCACACAATCGTTCCGGACCACTGTGTGCCCATCACGCTCATTGCGCGTCAACGCGGGTGGAGCAAGCGCCAAACCGCACGTGCCGCTCTTCAGGCCGGGACAGGGCACGTTATTACAACGCTGGTGCTGGCTGCTGTCGTATGGTTGGCCGGAGTCGCTGTCGCAACGAAGTTCGGTCATTGGGTCGATACGATTTCGAGCGTCGCACTCGTTTCGTTTGGCCTGTGGATCGCAATCTCATCGTGGTTCGATCTTCGCTCCGGCAGCGGACACGGACACACTCACGGTGCCCACGGTCCACACACACGACTTCTCGCACTTAACCAGGTCAGACGGCGGCACGGTTCACGGACCGGAGTTGCAGAGGATGTATGGAGAGCACGGTGTTCTTGAACTCTCCATGTTCTTGAACTCTCCATTTACGAGTTTGGGCAACTGCCGCGTTTCCGGCTCACAGCAACGCGACCGCAGACGGTGGAGACAGTAGTTGTTGAGACGCAGCGCGAAGACGGCAGCCGGCAGCCATTTGCGTTCGTGTGGCAAAGACAGTATTGGGAATCGCTGGAAGATATCCCGGAGCCGCACGGTTTTAACGTCGACGTGAAAGTCAGCCATGAGGGCCACGCACATTCCTATCAGACGGCGTTTGCTGAGCATGAGCATGGCCACGACCACGGCCAGGGCGGTTACGAAGCACATGACCGGGATCAGGGGACAGCCAGGAAGAACTCGTCGCGCACTGCGCTGCTGCTGATCCTGGGTTCGTCACCCATGGTCGAGGGCATTCCCGCCTTCTTCGCGGCCGGGAAGTATGGGTTGAGCCTGATCCTCATCATGGCGCTTGTGTTTGTGGCAAGCACCATTCTGACTTACGCCCTGCTCTGCGTGTATTCGACGGCCGGCCTGCAACGCGTGAAGTTCAGCTCGCTTGAACGATACGGCGAAGTCATCAGCGGTGTTTTCGTCGCGCTGGTCGGGTTGGCTTTCTGGCTCTTTCCCGTGTTGTGAGCAGGGACGATTTGCGCCTGAGTTAAGCAGGGATGCTCGTGCCGGTTCGCCCCGGCACGTTACCCTTCGCTATACACCCGTACACTAAGAGGTGCGATATCGCAGAGACTCACGGAGTGCAAAAAGATGAAGTGGCTACTTGTTTTGTTGGCAACATCGGTTGGATGCAGCGCATATGCTGCGAGCGCGGAATCAAGGCAGGCCTTCAATGCCTACTCGTCGCGATTCACTCGCGAGACGACCGAAGACATCAACATTCAGGTGGAAACGGATCACGAAACGGGCTGCCGGTACCTAATCGCCGAAAACCGGGGTATCACGCCGCTGCTGAAGAGGGCACGCCCGACTGCAATACGCCAAAACGCGGGCAGCAATAGCGGCTGCACGGCCTTGCGCAGTCCGTGCGACCAGGGACGGTCGGAAACGCATACGCTGCCGGGGGACCAGGCGCCGAACTCATCGGCCAGTTGCCGCGACATCCGCATGACCCCCAGGACAGGCGTCTAATTGCTCGGACGTCCATCCAGTACCGCCAAGGATGCTCGTTATTCCGCCTACACAGGGATCGATGCCCAATTCGCTTGCAGTGCTTCATTCCATGGCGAAAAACCGGTCACGGCGCATTGCCGCAGCAGTCCGGCCGATTGTTAGCGCGAGCGCGCCAGCTCGGATACACGCGCTGAAATGCGATATATCAGGGTGATCTCATGGCAACGGCATTGCCATGAGCCGCTAGCAAACCGATTCCCACACCGCATTTGCCTGCCACGGGCATTCCGCGAAGAGGTTCTTCCGCCGGTCGTTTGTGCAAACCGCAACACATTCATGCTCCTTTGCCAACAAAGTCGAGCTGTGTCCGAAATTGGCCCGTTCGCAATTGTGCCTCCAAAACAGGCATCAGGCTGTAAACGCTGATGTCCGCCCATTTTTTCATTGATTGATGCGCTCAGAACCCTCAATGATCGCGAAAAATAGATTTTTTCCTTTGTCTTACCAAATGTTTTTTATTATCTGATCTTCCGGATGGTGAGCGTCAGGCGTCTCAGAACTCCGTACGCGACGGTTTTTGAAGCTTTGTTTTTGAAACATCGGGCAGAATCCAATTGCCGACTGTCATTTTCGCGTGGTAAAAGGAAGAAGCAACACTTGGCCGATACCGATAGACGGCTGGTGGCGCTACCAAACGGAATTACGACTCTTCTAGGAAGATCAGCAAATGGCAACAGGTATTGTGAAGTGGTTTAATGATGCGAAGGGTTTTGGCTTCATCACGCCGGACGGCGGTGGCGATGACCTCTTCGCGCATTTCTCTGAGATCCGCTCGGAAGGCTTCAAGACACTGCAGGAAAACCAGAAAGTAAGCTACGAAGCGAAGCAAGGCCCGAAGGGTCTGCAAGCGTCGAACATCCAGCCGCTGTAATTCGTTACAGCACGGCTTGATTGCGTGAACCGAATGGCCCGCTTAGGTGGGCCATTTGTTTTTTGGGTGGCGCCAAGTGCCAAGCGCCGGTGCAGCGCGCGAGGCGCACCGGCGGCCATACAGCAGCTCCGCAGCACAGGCCTCGCGTCAACCCTTCTCGCCAGCCAGCGTCAAGGTGCGTCGATAGCATGGGTGCCGGGGCGACCGCCGCGACCTTCTCGGGAAAGAGCCGCGGATATAACGCGTTCGTAATACAGGCCCCAATGATCGGCGCGACCCAGAAAAGCCAGAGTTGTCCCAACGCAGCACCGCCGGTGAACAGCGCCGGTCCGGTCGAGCGTGCGGGATTGACCGACGTATTCGTCACCGGGATGGATATCAGGTGAATCAGCGTCAGGCAAAGCCCGATGGCTAGCGGCCCGAAACCGGAGATAACGCGTCCGTCAACGAATAACCGCCGGGTGAACGCGCACCGTATCCACTCGATGCAAATCCACTCGCGGCCGCGTCGAATCCGGGCACGCCGGACGCGATCAGGTACAGCACGAATGCACCAATGATCGCGCCTATTACTTGCGCAACAATATAAGGCCCCAGGTCCCGGACAGGAAACCGGCCCGCAACGGCGCCGCAACGGCGAGGCCCACGCTGATCTGACCGACGGATTCAAGTGGCAACCCGATATATGCCCGAGCGCGCAAGCCATGGTCAGGACGGTTAATCCGAACGCGAATGCCGCGCCTACAAATCCAATTCCGGTACCGGGAAATTTAGCTGCGAGAACTGCGCTGCCACAACCGCCAAGAACTGCCAAAACGTGCCAAACATTTCCGCAGCAAGACGTTGTTGTAATGGCATGATGTGCCATCCAAGATTGGTAACGGGTTCAATACGAAGTGGCCAGACCGCGCTAACCTACATTGCGCTAAATGAAGTGCTTCACTTTTTTATAGCCGATCCTGTTCGAGTTTCAACATTGGGGGCATGTGTCCGACTGGCCTTGGGCGACAAGGCTCGCCTACCCGCTTAACCTGCATAGGCGCTACGGAGGACGCGGAGGGCCTGTCCTTGAAAATCCATGGTGCAGTGCATCTCCAGCATCGCTTTGTTGCATGACAAAAACGCGCCTGGAGTAAGTGATGTAAGTAAGTGATTCGGACACGAATCCAGTGTAGGTCAAAGATTTTAAAAATCGATGTCATCCGCATGCAACAAGTTAGTGACTACGCGATTCAAATCCGCGGTCAAGTTGCCAAATAAGCGTCCTTATCAGCAGCCGGTACGTAGGAAATTCTTGTCGGAATATCCGTTCGGGAATTGTCAAACCGAATGCGCCGACGTGTGACATGGCTAAGTCTCGATGCAGCCGTCACTGTCATCCAACGCGTTTAACAGGCCAGTCCAGTAATCTTGTGATCAATTGGGATTCCGGATCAGGTTTCCAGATCGCTACGAAGGGTGTTCCGGGCGTGATCGAACCTGCATAAGGCTTCCTTAAAATACGGGCTGAAGTCGCCCGTTCCAGGCAATCAAACATGAAAGTCCGCAGCCATATCTGCTTCTGTCCGGGCGACTATCCGGCCGGTCCGGACGGCTTGCGTAAATAGCTCGAAATTGCGTTCAACCTGATCCGCGTAGTCCTTCGAATAGGCGAACAGCGCTTCGGCCAACTGAGTACCCTGGCCCAGATAGGCGCTGATCTCAATGGCCTTGCCGCTGGCTTTTGCATGGGCGCGCGCCAATATCCAGCCGCACAGCCGGGCGTAATCCTCCAGCACTCGATATCGAATAATTCAATGTTCGCGGACAGCTTCATGTCCCGCAGGTGCCGGAAATAGAAATGGCGTCCCGATGGTCCGGTCGCCCAGCCAAGGAAGATGTCGCTGGCTGTCTGCATCACCCGCTGGCCGCGTACGACGCGTTCGCCCGCATGGTCCAGCCGTTCGGCATCGAAGTACTGCTCGATCACCGATGGCCGTGCCTCCTTGATCTGGAGGAACATGGGTTTCCCAAGTTCGTCGATCAATCAAGAGAACCAGGCAGCGAGTCCCGACGCTGCCGCCGCCCACCACCTTGAAGGCCAGATCCTGAGCCGTGAAATGTTTAAGCAGCGTGCGCCGGTCGTGGCTAAGCGTTTTCACATACTGCGGAAACATGCCCTTGATCAACGCTTGCCAGTTTCCGAGTTTGATCCAGTCATCGCCGGGTTCGAGCAGCGTGTTGACGCCGTGCACGTGAAACATGCCCGGCGGCATGTCGCGCAGCGTCCAGCTCCCGGTCTCGCTGTTAAATTCGGCCACCTTCTCAAGCATGCTGTCGTGCGTGCGGCTAGCGGCCTTTTCCATTCCCTTGCGCAACGTGCACCTGCACTCCGGCGTCACGGCGGTCTCGAGAATCCGGTCGAACGTAATGCGCTCGTATCAGAGCTTCAGCGCACTGTATCGCGCATATTCCTGCATGCGAGTCTGGTACTGGGTCACCAGGGATTCGATCAGGCTCTCGCCCGTCAGGGGCAGCTCAAGCGCATGTGCCGCGCGGCCACCATGAAGCTCGCGGCCAGTCGCTTGATATCCCATTCCCAAGGGCCGAGCGCGACTTCATCGAAATCGTTCAGGTCGAATACAAGCTGGCGCTCCGGCGTCGCGAAGCCACCAAAGTTCATCAAATGCGCTTCGCCGCATATGAGCATCACGAGGCCCGTATTCGATATCCTGCTAAGGTCGTGCGCCTGCAGGATTGCACTTCCCCTGTAGAACGTGAAAGGCGACGCCATCATCCGTCCATCTGAGCGGGATCAGCCACTCAACGCGCCCCTGGCTGTTTCGCTCAAGCAGTTCGATCGGGTCGCGGTCTATCGTCCCAATCCTGGCGTGCGCGGAACGGGCCATCTGCTCGCGGTACGCCTTGCCCGCTGCCATACGCGACGCTGTGTTGTTTTCAGTCGTCATTTACCCTCCCTCTATGTCACGCACCGGACACGCCAGGTCGGCGCGGCCGCACCACGAATCGTTTTCGAACCGATCGTTTGCATCGATGCCCGCGCACGTGGACCGGCTTACTTCTTAGGTTCAAGCAGTCGTTGCAACACCATCATTTAGGTTGCGAATATTAACTCTTCAAACGCCTCGGCTGGTATCTTCCAATCGAGGGCTTTGCGTGGTCTGCAATTAAACGCGTTCGCAACTGCGTCGAGTTCTCGCTCGGAGTATCGACTAATGTCGGTGCTTTTAGCAGGCTGTTGAAAAGTGCCACGTCATGACGACTGAAGCAGTGT
>LGTG01000293.1 GCA_001190015.1 Candidatus Burkholderia crenata | reverse complement strand
CGCACGGTGGTGTGGGAGGGGTCGGGCCGCGAGACCTGCTCCTATCCCGATTCATCGCCATGCCTGCTTGCCGCTTTCCCTGATAGCGCCGGCCTTTGTGCTTGCCGCACCCGCCGCTGCAACATCGGAAAGCCCGCCCGAAAGTACGCCCGATCGTCGCGACGCCGAGGTTGTCCAGCTCGCCCCGGTTGTTGTCACCAGCACAGCGAGTTCATTGGCGCGTTTCCCGCTCGATCCGAACCTTCCGGCCACGACCGCGACGGTCACCGCCGATCAGGCGCAATACTGGAAGGTGGTCACACCCGAAGACCTGCTGAAGTACGTGTCGAACATGGATGGCGGTGCGCAAACGGTTTATCGGCGCTGTATCCCGGCAACTCGATCGGCGCGATCGTGGCCATCACCACGTGTATGCCGGAGAAGTTCGAAGCCGATGCCCACGTGCAGGCGTTCAGCCAGCACTTCAATCTGTTCGGCGTGAATCGTAGTTTCAATGGCACGAATTCGTCGGCGACCATCGGCGATAAAAATGGCAACCTGTCCTGGCTGATCGGTGTCGATCATCTGGAAAACACGGGCCAGCCGTTGCAATTCGCGACGCTGGCGGCGTCGGCAATACCGGCGAAGGCGACCGATCGTCCGGTGACCGGCGCGTATTTCTACAACGACCAGAACAACAACCGCACTGCCGTGCTGGGAGTGACATCGGAAGGCATTGAGCGCACGTTCCAGGACCAATTCAAGCTAAAGCTCGCGTATGACCTCACGCCTACTTTGCAAGCCGGTTTCACGCTCGGTTACTGGCATCAGAAGTACGACAGCGACACCCAGTCATTTCTCCGCGATGCCGCCGGCAACCCGGTCTATAGCGGCCTCGTGAATATTGGCGGCTACGAATACAAAGTGCCGGTCGCCACATTTGCGCCGAGCCAGGGTTCGAGCGAGAACTTCTTGTACGGACTGTCGCTGAAAACGCGCAACGCATCCGGTTGGGAATGCCGAAGCCATTGCGTCGTATTTCGATATCACGCAGAGCATTGCTCGCACCGCGAATTCGGGAGCGCCGGGCAATGGCGCGGGCACGATCGCATTCGGCTACGGCACCGGCTGGAAAACGCACGATCTGGACGCCGGTCACGCCCGCCGCCGGCCTGGGTGCGCACTGGCTGTCGTTCGGCTATCACTACGACAACTATTTCCTCGACAACGAAACCTACAACACCGCCCGCTTGGCGCGACGGCGGCGGAACAACATTTGCCAACGCATTCGGCGGACGTACCGAGACGCAGGCCGTGTACGCGCAATATGCGTGGCGGTGGCGGTTCCTGCCGCGCTGGAAATTCACCTACGGCGCGCTACAAGAACTGGAATGCGTATGACGGCACGCGGGCAGTGGGATCTACCCCGCTGAACTACGTTGAAGTCAGCCAGAGCCATTGGTCGCCGGAAGCCTCGCTGTCCTTCGATGTCACGCAAGACTTGTTGCTGCGTGCATCGATGGGACGGGCGTACAGCTTCCCGACCGTCGGCGAATTGTTTCAAGGGCAGATCACGGGTTTGTCGATCGTCAATAACAACCCGAACCTGAAGCCGGAAGACGATCTCTCGAAGGAACTCACGGCCGAGTGACAACACGGTAACGACGTATATCGATTCACGCTGTTTCAGGACGATGTGAAAAACACGTTGTTCAGCCAGACGAACACCACCGTGATTCCGAACATCACGAACTTTCAGAACATCGACAAGGTACGTTCGCGCGGCATCGAGACAAGCTACGAAGGGCAGGACGTGCTGATTTGCGGCCTGGACCTCACAGCGGGGCTAGCCTATACGCGGTCGTTGATCATCGCGAACAGCGGCAACCCAGCGTCGGTGGGCAAGTACTTCGTAAGCGATAGATTTGGCACAGCGAATGGAGAATCATTTTTAACTGACGGTTAATCGCGAGGGCATCGCGGAGTCCGATGTCTACCGGCGATGTCTGCAAAGTGATGTCGTAAGTGGGTTCTGACGCGAAGGTCGGCACCTAGTCGAGGCCTCAGTCCAAGCTTGCTTGAGCCTGCCGCCTGGCGTAGTTAAACGGCAGCAGGTCACTGACGTCAGCGTCTAGTGGTCGTTGTGGCAGCTCGGTCAAGACATGCAGCAAATACGCATACGGTTCGACGCCGCATGCGCGACACGTTAGCATCAAGCTGTACATCGTCGCACTCGCTTTCGCACCGGCAACCGTGTCGCAGTACAGCCACGATTTTCTCCCAGTGCAGAATGGCCTGATGTCCCGTTCGATGACGTTATGCCGACTCCCGGATTATGCTGCGTCCCCAGAGTCGAGGACGCACAGCCAGGCGATACGCCGCTCGCATTGGCGTGTGTGAGTGCGCGTTGCTTGATCTGCATGTCAGCGTGTAAGTAAATTTGGGTTGTTTCCGACGATTCATGATCAAGCCAGAGTGCGATCACGCTCAGGTCGACGCCGCGCTGCAGCAGGTTCATAGCCGCGGCTTGTCTGCCGGGTCGAAGCTGCGTTTGCCTCCAGCACCAACACGGGTCACCCGCAGGGCAAAAAGCTCAAGTCATTCTTGATCATGGATTGCGTCCGCAAGTTGTTATTGCGGACGCAATCGTGAACCCTCTTAAACATCGAAGCTACGTGTGTAGAAACTCGCGCTTACAGCTTAGCAGGCTGTTGAAATTGGGTCCCGTGTAAGCGG
>LGTG01000292.1 GCA_001190015.1 Candidatus Burkholderia crenata | reverse complement strand
GTTCTGCAGAACAAGATCGTTTCGCATTTCTGATCGACGACGCCATCTGGCGTCGCTTTCTGACCGCCGTTTGCGCCGGTGTCGGGCGGCAGGGGCGCGCAAGCGCTGAGAACAAGAATCGATGCGGCGAGGGAAACGCCTAGAACCTTCAGATGGGTGGTGAAAATCACGCTTTTGCTGTCCGTCTCAAAATAAACGGAGCACTACCTTAACATTTTGAGACGAAGGTGGAGAGTATGTCGCGTTTTGGAGCGGTTATCGAATGGCGGCGGCGCCGGGAAAAATAAGGGCCCTTCCGGCGCTGGGATCCGGAAGGGCCCGGCCTCTCCCAATCGGCATAGGAGGCGAATCATGACGGCACACATACTGCCGGCCATGCGCGTAGAAGCTTGAGAATTACTGACCGAAGAAAACAGCTTGTGCGTTGTTGGTACGGTTGCGGCTCGAACCCGATTGCGACACCGACGCACGATCGCTATCGTAAGCGTTCGTATCAGCGTTGTTTTGTGCAGCGATGGTTTGCGTGTTCAGGCCTTGTTGCGAAGCCGGAGCGCCAACCGTCGGGCGATACGAAGGTACCGGGCCGTAGCCTAGCCGCTGGCAAATGTCGGGACAGCGATAGAAGCACTAGCAGCGATGAGTAACGATGCAAGAAGATTCTTTTTCATGGCGAGCTCCGATATGCGTTGGACTTTCGACTGGTTCAGAAGGCGTCGCAGCGGTCAAACTTTGCTTCGGTGGTTGCTTCGTCGATGAATGTATACTCCTACTATCGATTTTTTATTCCCATAAACTTCAATACACTTTTCGGGATAAGCCAATAATCGGATGAGCTCCGGATCGGGAAAAATCGATACCACCGAGCCTGGAAAAGGCTCGTAGGAAAGTTAAGGTAAGGAAATTTTTAGGGTCAGACACTGTGTAAACCTACATAGAAGCCTTTCGAGCGGACGTAATCCTTGCCACGCGCCGTAAACGCAATGATCCCGGCGTTCCGGGTGGGAGAAATCCGGCGCAGGACCTGCGCGGTCGCAAAACCGTCGTGCTCCGGCATGCTGATATCGAGAATCACGACGTGCGGCACCCAGCCGTCAATAGCCTGCAGCGTATCCATGCCGCTCAGCACATAACGCGCGTCGCAACCATCCGCGCTCAGCGTCGCGGCAAGGCCTTCAGCACTGGCGGCGTTATGGTCGACAACCAGAATTCGCCAACGCTCGGCGTCCGCTTCGACGTTCCGATCAGTCCATAACACGCAGCTTGATTGAGGTAAAAGAGACTCAAACCATGCCCGCTCAGATTTATGCATGTGCAGCAAACGCAGTATTTTCCACGCCATCCTGCTTTTTTGCTGCGAGCGGTTTGTGCCGGCGTAATGAAAAACCGCCAGATCTTTTGTCCGATAAGCCAGACGGGCTTAAAAGCAGCGCCGCGTGGGCTTCACGAGGCGGCAGCCGGCCCGGTTTCAGGATTCGGTTTTGGCTTTTTTGCTGGAAGATTCGTCCGTGGAGCGTAGTTTTGCATTTGCCGATACCAACAGATTTGCATCGACCTGACGCACCGCGTGTTCAAGTCCTTCCAGCGCCTCGCGCAAACTGCGCTTTTGGGCCTTGTCCAGCTGGTGCGGCCCCGACTCCGCCACCAGCTTCGCTTCTTTTTCAAGCCGTTTGAGCAATTTGGTTCCCAGACGGCTGTCGATGGCTTGCTCGCCCAGCAATTCGACGATGCTCGTCGCGAGCCGCGTCAGTCCGTCTGCCGTGGTTTGCGTAGGTTCGTCCTGCTCGACACGATCTTCCATTTGTGTTTCCCCGATCAAGCGTAAAGGGTCGGGCTGCGCCCGACGGCCCTCTTGCATGGTATTAGTTTACCCATCTGGCGTGACAACCATAAGTACTTTTCGTGTCGCGCGGCATTTGCCCAACAATAACGCAAATCCGGTTGGACGTTGCTTGATTCGAGTTGCACGGCGGGGACAATCCAAGTCCGAATCAGCTTTCAATTGCCCTTGCCGATAACGACCACGACTGAATCACGATGACTACTGCCCTACCCTACGCCTCTGATTTCTCCGGCATCGTGTGCGGCTTTCGTTTCGCGCCGGATGCGCCGGGCGTACATATCGCCTCCGCCGGCGCGCTTGAGTGGCCGCAGCAATCCCGCGCCGAACGGTCTTCAAACGACTTTGTCTGGCTGCACTTCGATCTCGCGAACAGCGCGAGCGAACGCTGGATGCGCACACAACTCGACCTGCCGGATGCCTTCTTGGAAAACCTGCGCGACGGCTCGCATTCCACGCGGATTGAACACCAGGAGGGCGCGCTGCTCGCCGTCATCAACGACGTGATGTTCAACTTCGACGTCACTCCGTCGGAAATTGCAACGTTGTGGGTCTACACCCGCGAAAAGCTGCTCATCACCGCCTGGCTGAAGCCGTTGCGGTCTATTGTATTGATACGCTGCGGGAATCGGTACGCAACGGCGAAGCCTTCAGGTCGACGGCCGAACTGCTCATTCATCTGTTACGCGACCAGGCCGATCTGCTGGTACAGATCGTACGGCGCACGAGCATTGATATTGACAAGATAGAAGATAGAAGACTGTTTTCTTTCGATGGGATCTCCCGCCACCCGCTCGGAACTCGGTGCATCACGACGCACGACGCGTGCTGTTCAGGTTGCAGCGTTTGCTCGTGCCTGAACCGGGGTCGATTTTCCGACTGCTGGCCAGGCCACCACGCTGGTTGCAAGCGCTTGACCTGCAGGATCTGCGCGATGCCACCGAGGAGTTTTCGCTCGTGCTGGGTGATCTCGCGGGACTGGTCGAACGCATCAAGCTGCTGCAGGAAGAAATCACCGCGCGCATGGACCGCATGGACGAGCAGAGCAACCGCACGCTGTTCACGCTGACGCTGGTCACCGTGCTGGCGCTGTCGGTCAATATAGTCGCGGGCATTTTCGGCATGAACGTTGGCGGGGTTCCGCTCGCCGAAAACAAGCACGGCTTCTGGGTGATGGAGTGGCGACCTTCACCATTCTGGCCGGATGGGTGGGCCTTTTACCGGCTGCGAGGTCGCTAGCATGCCGGCAGTCACTTCACGCAACCGGTCTTCGTTACCTAATGAAGACCGAAGCAAGGGACTGCCGGCCATGCTTCAATCAGAAACCCAGGTCGCTCAGCCAGGATGGTCGTCGGGACGCCGACCCAGCGGCCAGTGATATTTACGCTCGGATTCCTTGATCGGCAAGTCGTTGATACATGCGTGCCGATGCGTCATGGAGGCCTGCTTCGTTGAACTCCCAGTTCTCGTTGCCGTAGCTGCGGAACCAGTTTTTAAAATCATCGTGCCATTCGTAAGCAAAGCGCACCGCAATCCGTGGTCCGGTGAACGCCCACAACTCCTTGATCAACCGGTAGTCCAGTTCGCGCGCCCATTTGCGCGCGAGGAAACGCTTCCACTTCAGCACGCCCCGATACGAACTCTGCGCGGTTGCGCCAGCGCGTGTCTTCGCTATACGCCAGGGCGACTCGCTTTGGGTCGCGTGAATTCCAGCCGTCTTCCGCGAGACGGACCTCTCACCGGCCGACCGCATTCTGGTCACGGCCCATGAGCTGTTCTATCGGGACGGTATTCGCGCGACCGGAATCGATCGCGTGATCGCGGAATCAGGCGTCGCGAAGAAGACGTTTTAGCGAATTCAACCGGTCCGTTGCAACATCGCGAAATTTGGAAGTGTTAAATGGGGCGACCGCGAGGCTGGGGCTCGCAACAAACCCGGAGGCCGATGATGCCATCGCCGGGCAGGCCAGGTGTCAATCAGTTTGAGACGAAGCAAGCG
>LGTG01000291.1 GCA_001190015.1 Candidatus Burkholderia crenata | reverse complement strand
GGTCGTCATGACGGGGCGCTTTTCAACAGCCTGTTAGGACTTTCGCCAATTCACGCACTCAAGATGGGTACGCATATCTCTGTTTCCTCTACCGCTCAAGACCCGGCCAACGCCGCGCAGGAACCCGACGGCGCCATCGATCTGTCGTACCATACTCCCATGATACAGCAGTACCTGCGCATCAAAGGGGAACACCCCGGCACGCTCGTGTTTTACCGGATGGGCGACTTCTACGAGCTATTCTTCGACGACGCTGTCAAAGCTTCGCGCCTGCTCGACCTGACGCTCACACAACGCGGGGCGTCGAGCGGCAGCCCGATCAAGATGGCCGGCATACCCCATCATTCGTGCGAGCAATATCTGGCGAAGCTCGTGAAACTCGGGGAATCCGTCGCTATTTGCGAACAGATCGGCGACCCGGCGACATCGAAGGGACCGGTCGAGCGCAAGGTCGTGCGTGTGGTCACGCCCGGCACGCTGACCGATGCAGCGCTCCTCTCGGACAAAAACGACGTCTTCCTGCTCGCTCTCTGCCCGGCGCATAACCGCCGCGGTATAGTCACGAGCGTCGGCCTGGCGTGGCTGAATCTGGCGAGTGGCGCATTGCGCCTCGCCGAGGTTACACCTGATCAATTGAGCGCGGCGCTCGAGCGTATTCGCCCGGCTGAAACGCTGATCGCAGACTCGTTTTCCACGACCAACGCGCCGTTCGAAGTGCCGAACGTAGGGGCGACAACACGGGTGCCCGCGTGGCATTTCGATATCGACTCGGGCATGCAACGTCTGCGTAAACAACTCGATGTCGCCAGCCTCGACGGCTTCGATACGCACTCGCTGACCTGCGCGTGCGGTGCCGCAGGCGCGCTGCTGCTGTACGCAGCTTCCACCCAGGGCCAGCAACTGCGGCACGTGCGCAGCCTGAAGGTGGAGTACGAATCGGAGTACATCGGTCTCGACCCGGCCACGCGGCGCAATCTCGAACTGACCGAGACCTTGCGCGGCACAGAATCCCCCACCTTATGTTCGCTGCTGGACACATGCTGCACGACCATGGGCAGCCGTCTGCTGCGGCACTGGCTACATCATCCGCCACGCGAGTTCACCATCGCGCAAAGCCGGCAGCGTGCAATCGGCGCATTGCTTGACGCACCCGCAACCGCCAGCCTGGAAGGTTTGCGCGCAGCATTGCGGCAGATTTCGGATATCGAACGGATTACGGGGCGGCTTGCACTGCTGTCGGCCCGGCCACGCGATCTCTCCAGCCTGCGCGATACCTTTGCGGCACTCCCCCAGCTGCGCGAGCGGTTTGCTGCCGTGAAGATGAATGCGGCATCGCTTGAACGTATCGACGTATCGCTCGAGCCGCCGCCTGAATGCCTCGCGTTGCTGACCCGCGCAATCGCGCCCGAACCCTCGGCGCTGATTCGCGACGGTGGTGTAATTGCGCGCGGTTACGACGCCGACCTCGACGAGCTTCGCGACATCTCGGAGAACTGCGACCAGTTCCTGATCGACCTGGAAACGCGTGAGCGCACGCGAACTGGCATCGCGAATCTGCGAGTCGAGTACAACAAGGTGCATGGCTTTTATATCGAAGTCACGCGTGGCCAGACCGACAAGGTTCCTGATGACTACCGCCGTCGCCAGACGCTGAAAAACGCCGAGCGTTACATCACGCCGGAATTGAAGACCTTCGAAGACAAGGCGCTGTCTGCACAGGACCGGGCGCTGGCCCGCGAGCGTTTGCTCTATGACTCCGTGCTGCAAACGCTGCTGCCGCACATTGGCGATTGCCAGCGCGTAGCGGCTGCGCTTGCCGAACTCGACCTGCTTGGCGCATTCGCGGAACGAGCAAGCGCGCTCGACTGGATCGCGCCGGAGTTCGCGGACGACGCAGGTATCGACATCGAGCAGGGACGGCATCCGGTAGTGGAAGCGCAGGTCGAGCAGTTCATCGCCAACGATTGTTGCCTGAATACCGAACGCAAGCTGCTGCTGATCACTGGACCAAATATGGGCGGTAAGTCGACGTTCATGCGACAGACCGCATTGATCGCGCTGCTGGCTTACGTAGGCAGCTACGTGCCCGCGAAACGTGCGCGCTTTGGGCCAATCGACCGCATCTTCACGCGCATCGGCGCCGCCGACGATCTCGCCGGCGGCCGTTCCACCTTCATGGTCGAGATGACGGAAGCGGCGGCCATTCTCAACGACGCCACACCGTCGAGTCTTGTGCTGATGGACGAGATCGGCCGCGGTACGTCCACCTTCGACGGCCTCGCGCTGGCGTGGGCCATCGCGCGTCATCTGCTGTCGCATAACGGCTGCCACACGCTGTTCGCCACGCATTACTTCGAACTGACGCAGTTGCCTGCCGAGTTCGCTCAAGCAGCAAACGTGCATTTGTCGGCAGTTGAACATGACCATGGCATCGTGTTCCTGCACGCAGTGAGCGAAGGTCCGGCGAACCAGAGCTACGGCTTGCAGGTCGCCCAACTGGCGGGCGTGCCACCTGCTGTCATCAAGGCCGCAAGGAAACACCTGGCGCATCTGGAGCAACAGTCGATCGGCCAGCCGTCGCCGCAATTCGATCTGTTCGCAGCACCTGCTGTTGAGATAGCTGACGCCTACGACCACTATGAACCGGTCGAAGCGCAGTCGCATCCCGCGCTTGACCGGCTGCGCACAATCGATCCGAACGAATTGCGACCACGCGACGCGCTCGATCTGCTCTACGAGCTTCATGAGCTGGCGTCGAACGCTCCGGATGCGTCGCGTTAAGGCGGACTTTGCCATCGACCGGCCGGGCGCGCGCAAGCTGAGGCACCGCCGCTCGCACCGCTTACGCCGCTCACATTCGCAATCGCGTCGAATGTGCTCGACAAACCCGCCGGCGAAACTGCGCTCCAGCATTTGCTCGACGGCGTCGGACAAGAACGGAACACTTCGTTCATCTTCTACGACGGCGACCTCCAAGGCGAAACGGAACCCTGCCGGGATTCGCTCTACGACACCCGTCAGCAAATCTTCGATAGCTCCCGCAAACCGGTCGTCCTGCTGCCCGGCGGCAACGACTGGGCATCTTGCGGTCTCGCGCAAGCGGGCAGTTACGATCCGGTCGAGCGGCTGGATTTCATTCGCCAGTTGTTCTTCGGCGAATCGAGTTCGCTCGGCCAGACGCCCATGAACGTGATCCGCGAAAATGTCCGATGGCAAAGCGACGGCGTCGCATTCATTGGCTTGAACGCACCCGCACCGAACAATCACTATCTGAGCGCAGGTGGGCGCAACGGAGAGTTCGAGGACCGTTCTGTCGCCAATGCATTCTGGCTGGAACATGCGGTTGAAACCGCGACGTTCGAACATGCGTACTGTCGTCGTCATCTTGCAGGGTGACCCCAACTTCGCGCGTTACGAGCGTCGCGATCGTTTCGCGTGGCTGCATTTTTCTCGCGGCGATACGTCGCGCGACGGGTTCCTCGAACTCAAGCGCAGTCTTGTCAAAGCTGCCGAGTTGTTTCGCGGACCCGTGATCGTGATCCACGAATCGGATACCCCCATACCCAGGGGCTTTCGCATCGATCAACCGCTGCGCAATGACAAAGGCGCGGTGGTGACCAATCTGACGCGTATCGCGATCGGCTTGAAGAAACCACAATCGTAATAGCTCGAGGTCGAATCCGACTTCGCGTGGCGGCCGCCCTTCCGGGTTCGCGGGCGTGACGTGGTTGTCCGACCGGTAGCGCCCGGCCCAGCATCGACGCCGGCGTTGCCCGCGTCTTCGTCCACACCGTCGTCATCGCCTATGCCCTCTTCCATACCCGGCGTTGAAAACGATACTCCCGGGCCTTCGTCGTTTTTCCAGCAGATGCAGCCGGTACAGCCGACGCAACAAACGCAACACTCCGCGCCGCCAGTCCATCCGGACACCTCAACGCCCGCATCCAATGCCGCATCTTCAGTACGGCCCATACTGAACTTGAACTCGCCCGCGAACCTGCCGATACCGTCGAGTCCGGCGAGCAGCGCATCGGGCATGTATACGCGTCAGTAATCCCATACCTGGATCATCACGCGAGATAAAACAAAGGCGCAGCAACCTGCCTGCGCTTTGTTTCACATCGCTTCGATCAACCCGTACAAAACGCCTCAGTGCAAGGTCGGGCCAACGTCCTTGCCCGGCTCCTCGTCGTCCTCGTCAAGGACTTCGAGCCCGCCGAGGCCATGCGCGTGCTGATGTTCCTTCTCGTCCTCGGTGGCTTCGCGGACTTCCTGCACATTCAGCGCGAAACGCAGCGCCATGCCTGCGAGCGGATGATTGCCGTCGAGCACGACTTTATCTTCCGCCACGTCAGTGACTGTGTAGATCAGCGAATCGAGTTCGTCCTCGCCGTCTTCCGGGGTGCCTTCGAACTGCATGCCGACTTCCAGCGGTTCCGGAAAACGGCCGCGTGCCTCGACTTTCACGAGATCGGGATCGTACTCACCGAACGCATCCTGCGGTTCGAGCTGCAACTGGGTCTGATAACCGGCTTCCTGTCCGTCGAGTGCTTCCTCGATCTTGGGGAACGTGCCATCATAGCCGCCGTGCAGATAGACCATCGGCTCGTCGCTTTCCTCGATCAGATTGCCATGAGCGTCCGAGAGCTTATAGGCTACTGATACGACGGTGTCTTTTGCGATTTTCATTGGATTCTCCAAGATACAAGCCTCAATTATACGATGCCAGCGCGGTCCCCTAACGTTCCCTCAAGTCCTTTCGCGGTGCCACTTCCCACGAACATGCAACCCTGCTCGGCAACCTCACGCCCGCGCAATTCATGCGCCGGTACTGGCAGAAAAAACCGCTCCTGATCCGTCAGGCGATTCCTGGCATTCAAGCACCGCTCGCGCGCGACGAACTGCTCGAGCTCGCTGACAGCGAAGACGCCGAATCGCGCCTCATCACCCATTTTCGCAAGTCCTGGGCAATGGAGCACGGGCCTTTTGCACCCGATGAATTGCCATCTGTGAAAAAGCGTGACTGGACATTACTCGTGCAAGGGGTTAACCTGCATAATGATCATGCCTGCGCGTTGCTCGACCGCTTCCGTTTCATCCCCGACGACCGCCTCGACGACCTCATGATTTCGTACGCTACCGACGGCGGCGTGGGCGCGCACTTCGATTCATACGGCGTCTTCCTACTGCAAGTTCACGGCAAACGGCGCTGGCGGTTTGGCGCGCAACGCGATCTCTCGCTAAAAGAGCGATTGCCGTTGAAAGTTTTACAGCACTTCGAAGCGGACGAGGAGTGGGTGCTGGAACCGGGCGACATGCTTTATTTGCCACCTCACATCGCTCACGACGGCGTGGCTGAAGGTGAATGCATGACAGCCTCGATCGGCTTCCGGGCGCCTTCTGCAAGCGAACTGTCAGGCCAGTTCCTCTACCACCTTGCGGAACGCCTCGACGATGCCCGCAGCGCCGGAGCCAAGGAGGTGTCCAACGCTACCGCGACCGGCCCAGCCGGCGGTCAGTCACCCGGCTTTGTTACCGCCGCTCCTGATCGAACGGGTTGGCGCGATCCTTGCGCGCCTTGAATGGAATGAGAGGGACGTTGCTTCGTTTCTCGGAACGTACCTGAGCGAACCGAAGCCGAATGTCATATTTGATCCGCCGCGACGGCCTTTGAATGAGAACCGGTTTATCGATTGCACGAAAGAGTCTGGTTTGAAGTTCGATAAAAAGACCGTGCCACTTTATGACAAGCACGCTTATTTTATGACTGGCGAGCAGGATTTAATGTCGGGAAAGGTTAAAAAATGGCTCCCTGAACTCGCCGACAAACGCTATTTGGAGGGGAAACGCTTTGTAACACTCTCAGGCGATTCATCAATGACAGCGCTACTACACGAGTGGTATTGTGCGGGTTGGATACAAGTCGACGCAAACGCCTAGTGTCTGGCCTGTCTTGCTGTTCCGCGGGTTGAAATGTATGAGAAAGACAACGTATTGGCCCCTGATTTATCGACGGTCGATACGAAAGTTCATACACGATAACGATACGAAAGTGCATATAATTTCCGCCCAAGCCGTAGGAAGTCTCACAAACATACATAATGTGAGTCCACAACGGCCCGGGTCGGTGTTGGAGCACACATTACCGGTACTTTGCGCTGTTGCTTACCTTTAACCATAAAAGGACGTGATCATGAAGAAATCTCTCCTCGTAGCATCCCTGTTGGCTGCTGTTGCTCTTGCTGCATGCAACAAGTCTAGCGATACGGCTGCTCCGGGCGCTGCTAGCGATACCTCGGCTGCTTCAGCACCTGCTGCTTCGGACGCTGCTGCGGCTGCATCGGCAACCGACGCAGCTTCGGCTGCTGCTCCCGCTTCGGGCACAAGCCAGTAAGCTATAGTCAGGGGCTTAGTTTCCCACTTTTTAGCTGTTTCATCTAGCTGAAAACAAAGCCTCCGCAATAAGCCTCGCAGGATGTTATTCTGGGAGGCTTATAAAAAAATCGGCACTCGGGCCGGTTTTTTTACGTCTGCTGGTTTCTTTGTATCGATGCACGCTGGCTGTTGATGCAGCGGGGTTTGCAGCTATGGGGAAACACGAACCGGCGTCATAAGGACAACCAGTCGAACCCATCCGGCTTGCGTGGCGACCACGACATCGGCCGGAGTGCCACCCAGCACGGCGGCGAGCGCCGCCTGGGCCAGCTCAGGCAAGTTGTTCTGCTGACTCAGGTGCGCCGCCACCAGATGGTGCAGCTTCGATCGATCGAGCGCTGCAAGAATCCCCGCAGCCGCGTCGTTATTCAGGTGTCCATGCATACCCGCCAATACGCGCCTTGAGCGACGGTGGATAGCGGCTTGTCGCGAGCACCTCGACATCGTGATTCTCGACTCGAGCACCAACGCATCGCAACCGCTCAGTGCGTCCGTGATGTGTGCTGTCGCGTCCCCAAACATCGGTCAGGATGCCCAAACGGCTTGCGCCGTCCGAGAACACGTACTAGAGGGGTTCATGCGCGTCGTGGGGCACAGCTTAGGTTCAAGCAGTCGTTACTGTTAGCGGCGGTGCAAATCCGACACTAAACGGCAGCGTTGGGTTGAATAGAAGCTAGAAGCGAAGTGACCAGGGGCCCGTTGCTACTAGCCCGTGGTTGTTGGCCTGCTCGTGCTCAGAATGGATCGTCGACATATCGGTCAGGCGAGCGTTCACGGGAGGCGCGCGTTGTTCGAGCTGTAGCTCGTGCAGTGCGAGCTGGTAGGGCGGGGAGGACC
>LGTG01000290.1 GCA_001190015.1 Candidatus Burkholderia crenata | reverse complement strand
ATTCAGCAGCAAATTGCATGTGCAAACCTCTTGAACACTGCTTCGGTCGTCATGACGGGGTGCTTTTCAACAGCCTGCTAAAGGCACCGACATTAGTCGATATTCCGAGCGAGAACTCGACGCAGTTGCGAACGCGCTTAACTGCAGACCACGCAAAGCCCTTGATTAGAAGACACCAGCAGAGGCGTTTGAAGAGTTAATATTCGCAACCTAAATGATGGTGTTGCAATGACTGCTTGAACCTAAGCTGGTTTCTCAAGTAGAGATACCGAAATCGCACTCGCTCAGCCACGGTATGGCAAGCCAGGTGATACAAGTGCAAATTTGACGTTCCGCTGTGAGCGCAACGACTCGGATGGACCAATAAAACAACCAAGGGTACTGATGACCGATAAGAACGTGAATGCCGACTTGAACGACGAACCGATCGACGATGAAATCGCAGAGGTCCTGCGTGATCTGACGTATCCGACCAACAAGGATGGCATTGTCGATGCAGCGCGCGCTGCGGGCGCAAGCAACGACGTGATTGCCGTGTTCGATGGTTTGCCTGAGCAGGATTATGCGAATGCCGATGCCGTAGAGCAGTTGCTGGGAAGCAATGGCGGCTCGGGGATCGCAATATAAGCGGGTTTAGCTTAGGCAGCGTTCAGCTCGCACGAACAAGCTTCAGACCGCGTCGGCTCCGAACACCACCCGGCTGAAAAATTTTGCCAGGACGGCTTCGGACATTTCACTGCCGCAAGCCTGCGGATCCGACGTGTAGAAAAACTGCATGCTATCAATCAAGGCCGTCAGCCCGAGCGCCAACTGCTTCGCCGGCATGGGTAACGGCGTCCCTGCCCACTTTAAAAACACGATAATGTACACAGTCGTATGTTGCAACAATTCCCGGATGAATGCATTGAATTAATTGCGCGCGAAATTTCGCATCGCGGCTCGACTGCAATTTCGCTTCAACCCACAGCAAAAAACACTTGTTGTCGCGGTAGCACTCACTGTAGTACTGCAACAGGCGGGCTTCCATATCGGCTCGGCTCGCTTCGCCATCGAAGATGGAATGTAGCCGACTCATGATCCCGTCGTGATCGCGCTTGAGCAGTTCCAGAAACAAAGCGGACTCGCTGCCGAAGTTCGAATAGAACGCACCGCGCGTAAACCCGCCGCCACAATGTCCTCGACACTGGCGGCAACAAACCCCTTCTTCATGAAAACAGCTTGGGCGGCGTCCAGCAAACGCTGACGCGTTTGATCACGGCTTTGCTCCCGGGTAAGGCAAGGCGAATCCGTTTCATCCGCCGAGTTTAGCATCTCAAAATTGAATTATGATACGGCTTTGATTTCAGATTCACAGTTGTATTAGAATTCGCCGCGTATCTGACGATGAGGTACTCGAAGGCTTGGTGGCTGAAGCATGCTGCCTGTTCGAGTACCGCGCCCCAAATAGCGCCCCATATCTTGAAAATGCGCAGCGTCAGGTGTTGACGCTGCGCGCCGCACGTGTGTGCAAGTTCGTCTTGCAGGCACGGGAAGTATTTGCGCCGAGGTCATTCGTGATTCTGCAAGTCTGTCGCCGCATGTCGGCGTCTTCATTGTCATTGACATCACTCCGATCGCGGTTGTTGATGTCGACCATCTCGCCCGGGTCGGGCAAGGTTTCCAGGCAACGCGGATCTTCTTCTGTTCGCCGCCCCCTTGCGTGGTCGCTCAGCCTGGTTGCCCTGGTTGCGCTCAGTGCATGCGGCAAAAAGGAAGCGCCCCCCGTGGCGCTGCGCCCGGTGGTCGCCATGGCTGCCGTCGCCGACACGCACAGTGTGCAGTCGTCGCTGCCCGCCACCATCGAAGCGCGGTACTCGACCCCGCTGTCGTTTCGCGTAGGCGGCAAGATCATCGAACGGCGCGTGCGTCTTGGCGACAGCGTGAAAGCCGGCGAGATCGTGGCGAAGCTCGACCCCGCCGACAATGCCAAGAACGCCGCGAGCACGGCCGCGCAACTCTCAGCCGCCCAGCACCAGCTCACTTATGCAGAACAGCAACTCACGCGCGACCGCGGCCAGGCGCAGGAAAACCTGATCGCCCGCGCGCAGCTCGAACAAACCGAAAACGCCTACGCAGCCGCGCTCGCGCAGCGTAACCAGGCGCAAGCTCAGGCGGCGTTGTCAGCTGATCAGTTGAAATACACCACGTTGGTCGCCGACCGTGCCGGTGTAATCACGGCGGAACAGGCTGACACAGGACAGAACGTGTCAGCGGGAAAAGTCGTCTATAACCTGGCGTGGAACGGTGAGATCGACGTGGTGGCGGATGTGCCGGAAACCACGCTCGGGTCGCTCACGGTCGACCAGAAAGCTAGCGTGACGCTCGCCGCGCTTGGGGGCAAGCAGTTCGCGGCCCTTGTTCGCGAGGTATCGCCCGCCGCCGATCCGCAAAGCCGTACCTATCGCGTCAGGATGACGCTTGAAGCCCCCACGCCGGACGTCCGGCTTGGCATGACGGCCGATGTGGCATTCGAGCGGGTGTCTGCATCGGGTACATCGACGCAAGCGTTCACGCTGCCCTCTACCGCGCTTTTCCATGCGGGCAAACTGCCCGCCGTCTGGATCGCGAAAGCGGACGGGTCGCTTGAATTGCGACGCGTGGATGTGTCTCGATACGGTGAGCGAACCGTGACGGTGTCAAACGGCATCTCGCCCGGGGAGCGCGTGGTATGGCAAGGAGTCCATACCGTTTCTGCCGGTGAGAAAGTACGCGTGGTTGCCCCCTTGCATCCGGAAGATTTCGCGTCATGAGCGACCACGAACGAGATCCATCGGCAGCCGCTGCCAACGCCGCTGCTGCAGCCTCGGGCGATTATCGTCACAAAAAAGACAGTTTCAATCTCTCAGCCTGGGCCTTGCGCCATCAGGCGTTGGTCGTCTTCCTGATCGCCATGGCGACCATCTTCGGCGTCCTGGCGTACACCCGGCTCGCGCAATCGGAGGACCCGCCGTTCACCTTCCGCGTGATGGTCATCCAGACCTTCTGGCCTGGAGCTACCGCGCAGCAGATGCAGGAACAGATCACGGACAAGATCGCGAAGAAATTGCAGGAAACGCCTGCAACCGATTTCCTTCGCAGCTACTCCCGCCCCGGCGAATCACTGCTGTTCTTCTCGATGAAAGATGGCGCGCCCGCGAAGGACGTGCCTGAGGAGTGGTATCAGGTGCGCAAGAAAGTTAGAGACATTGCATACACGTTACCAAGAGGCGTGCAAGGTCCGTACTTCAACGACGAATTTGGCGACGTCTTCACGAACATCTACACCCTGGAGGGCGACGGGTTCTCACCGGTACAACTCCACGATTACGCCGACGCGTTGCGCACAGTCCTGTTACGCGTACCGGGTGTGGCGAAGGTCAATTACTTTGGTGACCAGGAAGAGCGCGTTTATATCGAAATAGTGAATACGCAACTCACGCGGCTGGGTATCTCGCCGCAGCAGATTGCGCAGGCTATAGACGGCCAGAGTGCCGTTGCACCTTCGGGTACGCTGAATACGCCCGACGACCGCGTGTTCGTGCGGCCGACCGGCCAGATCACCGACATGGCCGCGCTCGCCAACACGCTAATCCGCGTCAACGGGCGCTCGTTTCGTCTTGGGGACATAGCGACCATCAAGCGCGGTTATCTCGATCCTGCCGCCACGCAGATGCGCGTGGGCGAGAAGCCGGTGCTCGGTATTGGTATCACGATGCAGCCGGGTCAGGACGTCGTGCAGCTGGGCAAGGCGCTCGACGCGAAGGTCGCCGAGTTGCGTGCACAGCTCCCCGCCGGCCTCGTGTTCAACGAAGTATCGAGCATGCCGTATGCGGTATCGAAGTCGGTCGATGATTTTCTTGAAGCGGTCGCCGAAGCCGTCATCATCGTGCTGATCGTGAGCCTGGTATCGCTTGGCGTACGTACCGGCATGGTGGTCGTGATCTCAATTCCGGTCGTCCTCGCGGTCACTGCCATCTTCATGTATCTCTTCGATATCGGCCTGCACAAGGTCTCGCTCGGGACGTTGATCCTCGCGCTGGGCCTCTTGGTCGACGACGCGATCATCGCAGTCGAAATGATGGCGGTGAAACTCGAACAGGGCTGGAACCGATCGCGTGCCGCGGCCTACGCCTACACCAGCACTGCGTTCCCCATGCTCACGGGCACGCTCGTGACGGTCGCCGGTTTCCTGCCGATCGCGCTGGCCAAATCCAGCACCGGCGAGTACACACGCTCGATCTTCGAAGTGTCGGCCATCGCGTTGATCGCATCATGGTTCGCAGCGGTCGTGCTGATTCCGCTGCTCGGCTACAAGCTCTTGCCCGAGCGCAAGCGTGAAGCGCATCACGCCCACGATCATGAACACGATATCTACAACACCAGGTTCTACACGCGTCTGCGTGGCTGGCTGACATGGTGTATCGAGCGGCGTTTCGTGGTGCTGGGCATCACGTTCGTGCTGTTCGTGATTGCGTTGGCAGGGTTTACGTTTATTCCCCAACAATTCTTTCCGAGTTCGGACCGCTCTGAACTGCTCGTCGACGTCCGGCTGCAGGAAGGCGCCTCGTTCGAGGCCACGCTGCGCGAGACGAAACGTCTTGAGAAGGTGCTGGAGGGACGCCCCGAGATTGATCATGTGGTGAACTTTGTGGGCTCCGGTGCGCCGCGTTTCTATCTGCCACTCGACCAGCAGTTGCAAGTGCCGAACTTCGCGCAGTTCGTGATTACGGCGAAGTCAGTCGAAGATCGCGAGAAGCTCGCGCGCTGGCTCCAGCCCGTGTTGCGCGAGAAGTTCTCGTCGATTCGCACGCGTTTGTCGCGGCTCGAAAACGGTCCGCCGGTCGGCTATCCGGTGCAATTCCGCGTGCGCGGCGATGATCTGCCGACGGTGCGCGGTATCGCCGAAAAGGTGTTTGCCGAAATGCGCGCCGACGGCGGTACCGCCAATGTCCAGTACGACTGGGACGAACCGTCGGAGCGCTCGGTGCGCTTCGATATCGACCAGAAGAAGGCGCGTGAACTCGGTATCAGTTCGCAGGACGTATCGGATTTCCTCGTAATGCAACTGACGGGTTATACCGTCACGCACTATCATGAACACGATAAGCTCATTAGCGTGGACTTGCGTGCGCCGAAAAGCGAACGGGTCGATCCGGCCAAGCTTGCTACGCTTGCAATGCCTACGCCGAACGGACCCGTGCCGCTGGGAACGATCGGGCACGTGGTGAACGATCTGGAATACGGCGTGATCTGGGAACGCGATCGTCAGCCGACCATCACCGTGCAATCGGACGTCAAGGCGGGTGCGCAGGGTATCGACGTGACGAATGCGATCGAAAAGAAGCTCGCCCCGTTGTGCGCCGGCTTGCCGGTGGGATACCGGATAGAAGTGGGCGGCCCGGTTGAGGAAAGCGCGAAGGGCCAGTCGTCGATCAATGCACAGATGCCTATCATGGCGATCGTCGTGTTGACGCTGCTGCTGATCCAGTTGCAGAGCTTTGCACGCGTGATGATGGTGGTGCTGACCGCGCCGCTCGGGCTGATTGGCGTGGTGCTGGCGTTGCTGCTGTTCAACAAGCCGTTCGGGTTTGTCGCCATGCTCGGCGTGATTGCCATGTTCGGGATCATCATGCGCAATTCGGTGATCCTCGTCGACCAGATCGAACAGGACATTGCCGCGGGGCATCCTCGCTTTGACGCCATTGTTGGCGCCACCGTGCGGCGTTTCCGGCCAATCACGCTGACCGCCACCGCGGCGGTGCTTGCGCTGGTTCCGCTGTTGCGCAGCAACTTCTTCGGACCGATGGCGACCGCGCTGATGGGCGGAATCACGAGCGCGACCGTGCTCACGCTATTTTATCTGCCGGCGTTATATGCTGCTTCGTTCAAGGTGCGGCGTAATGAGCGCGCGGGGTTTGAAGATCCGAACACGCCCCCCGCGCCCGATCGCCGTCAAGGAGGCCAGTCATGAAACGCTCTTATCTGACTGCACTCGGATTTACCGCCGCCCTTTCCGCCTGCACGTTCGGCCCGGATGGAAAACCGCCCGTCATGCCCGCTATGGCACATTATGGCGCTGACGCACAACCGGAGCGCACCGTGACGGCCGAGGGGGTATCGCAGCGTTTCGACGCTGGTGCAAAACCGGTGCCCGAGTGGTGGAAGCTATACCGTTCGGAGCCTTTGAATGCACTGGTCGATGAAGGCTTGCGCAACAGCTCGAGCCTCGCCGCGACGGACAAAACCCTCGCTGCAGCGCGCGAGCAACTGCGCGCGCAAGTTGGTGAGTCGATGCTGCCGCGCATCGACCTGGGCGGCCAGACGGACCGGCAGCGTGCGATCGGCGTGCCAAACTTCGGACCGCCCACGGTGCTCTACAACCTCTTTGTCGGCCAAGTCCGGGCGCAATACACGTTCGACCTGTTCGGCGCGGCGCGTCTTGCGGATCGGGCGCTGGCTGCCCAAGTGGACAGCCAGTCATGGCAATTCGATGCCGCCCGCTGTGCGCTCGCCGCAAACATTGTCACGGGCGCGATCGGCGCAGCGTCGTTACGCGCGCAAATCGATACGACTGAACGGTTGATCGTCCTCGCCGACGAAGACGCGCGAGAAACGCAGCGCCGCTACGAACTAGGCTCGGCGTCTCGTTCGGGCGCACTCAACGCGCAATCGAGCGCCGCCGCGCTCGCCGCTTCGCTGCCGTCGCTACGGGCTCAGTGGCTTGCAACGCGTCATGCGCTTGCCGTCATGATCGGCCGGACACCGGATCAGGCGCCGCCGGAACTCGATCTCGCGTCGCTCACCGTGCCGGGCAACGTGCCGGTGGTCGTGCCATCGGAATTGCTTGCCAGCCGCCCGGATATCCAGGCCGCCGATGCGCTGCTCAAAGCCGCCGCCGCGCAGGTCGGCGTCGCGACGGCGCAGTTGTTTCCGAGCTTGTCGTTATCGGCATCGATGGGGAAAGCGGGCTTTAACTGGCCAACCACTTTATCGGGCGCAGGCGCGATCTGGAGTTTAAGCGCATCGCTGTCACAGCCGCTGTTTCACGGTGGCGCATTGCTTGCCCAAAAACGCGCGGCGCAGGCGAGCTACGAGGCAGCCGTGGCGCAATACAAGCAGACAGTGTTGACCGCGTTCCGCAACGTGGCGGACTCGCTCGCAGCGCTCGAGCAGGATAACCAGGCACTCAGTTTTTCCGATACCGCCAGCCGCACTGCAATGAGCGCGTTCACGGATTCGGCTACGCGTGAGCGGCTTGGGGCGATTCCGCCCTCGGCGTCACGTGCGAGCGAGCGCCAGTATCGCAATGCACGCCTGGATGCTATCCGCTATGAAAGCGCGCGCCTGAGCGACACCGCGTTGCTGTTTCAGGCCATGGGCTCTCCGACCGGCAGTACAGCGAATCCTGCCGCTGCGGCGAAAGCGGCAGAGACAGAGAAATAACCGCGCCGGGTCGCATTCGAGCCCGACGTGTAGATGATGAGGTGTGGCTTCCACGGGTTCCACGGCTGCTAACGTTTCTTGAATTTCTTCTGCCACAGGCGCTGGGAGCGTCAGCTCATGCGATAAATCGAGGTCATCGTCAAAATGAAGGCGGCGCGGTGGTAACGCCCTTGCAATTACCCATATTTTTCTACGATTCTCTGTTAATAAGGAATCCTTTATGTTAATGTTGTTGTAAGATTAGTTGATGAGGAACGGCGATGACGAACAGAGGCGGTCGAAAGCGTGCATCG
>LGTG01000289.1 GCA_001190015.1 Candidatus Burkholderia crenata | reverse complement strand
ACTAAATGATGGTGTTGCAATGACTGCTTGAACCTAAGCACCCTGCGCCGACTGATTAAAGTCGTCGAAGAACTTGTATTCGCCCTTCTCCAGCGGCGCAATCACGACGAAGGAATCAGCGCCAGGCGCCAGCACTTTTTCCTTGCGCAACTGGATACTTTCGAACTCCGCCGCACCCTTGCCGATGTTGTGCACTTCGATCTTGATGCGCTGTCCCGCCGGCACTTCGATACGCGTGGGATTCAGCTTGCCGTCGTTCATTTCCAGCTTGAAGGTCGGCAGGTCGGCGGCTTGCGCCGCTGTCGCACTGGCGAACCATCCGGCCGCCAAGGCTAGCGAGGTGGCGACCAACTTGTATTTGCGTTGCATGCATGCTTCCTGGCTGCGACGTCCGGCGGGACGCTTCACTTCAAGTCACCTGATGTCCACGTCACGCCGGACACCTGACTCGAATGCTCAAATGCTCAGTACCCGCCCTTCTTGCCGATGCCGGCGAACGGGAAATCGTATTCGATCGTGTAGGGCTTGAACCACGGACCCACGCCCGTTTCTTGTCGACGTGACGGCCGAAGGCCATGCGGCTGGTTTGCATCGGCGGCGCAATGTTGAATGTTTCAGGTGGTATTTGCCCAGGCCAAAAAGCTTTACGTTGTCGCCGTAGTGCGGGCCGTCGCTTGCGACCATGGCCATCATGTCGCCCTTGATGCTTTGCGTCGTGCCGACCTTGGTCAGCTCGTACGTCACTTGCAGGTTCGGTATCCAGTCGCCTTCCGCGAAGCCGTTCGGGTTGTTCTTCACGGCGTGGATGTCGGCTTCGAGGTGCACGTCGGAATCTGAGGCCTTGCGCATCATGCCTTCCGGTTCCATGGTGATGGGCTGCAGAATACACCGCGCCCACTTCCATGCCGTTCTCGATGTGCTGCTTGCCGATCGGATATTCGGCAGCCGATGCCGACGCCATTACCGCAAGCGCGACTGCGGCCACCGAGCCGCAAACAAAAGTTGAAACCTGCATCCTTCACTCCTTCTTGTTATTGATCGGACAGGCGCTGGGCGTGCGCTCGATCCGACCGGTCAGTTCACCGATCAATCCGGCGTCGATGATAGGGAATCGCAATAAAAATTATAACTGACAATGATAATACGAACTATTATCAATGGTTGTGGAGTTTAGCACTGATCGGAGGGCGAAACAATTTGATGGAAATCAACAAGCCTTATGCCTGCTGGGTTTTTGAGATGGTGAAGACGTCGTGCAGCGGAATTGTCAGGCGAAAAAAACGCGGCGAACCCGCTTGGGTTGCCGCGTTCCTTGTCCTGAAATGCTTACGTTTATTTAGCTAATACCCGTAATGTGGTCGCCCACATTGGCGCCAAAGACGCGCTGCCGGAGCAGCGACAGTTGGTCGCGCGTCTGCGCCGCTTTTTCGAATTCCAGATTTTTCGCGTAATCCATCATCTGCCTTTCGAGCCGCTTGATTTCGTTCGATATCTGCTTCTCGGACATGTCTTCAAACTTCGCACGCGTCTGCGCTTCCTTCATTTCGGCACGGGCGGCGTCGGCGTTATAGACACCGTCGATAATGTCCTTGATCCGCTTGGTCACGCCACGCGGCGTAATGCCCATCGCGAGATTGTGCGCAATCTGCTTCGTGCGGCGGCGTTCTGTCTCCCCGATCGCGCGTTTCATCGAATCCGTTATGTTGTCGCCGTAAAGAATCGCCTTGCCGTTCACGTTACGGGCAGCCCGGCCAATCGTCTGGATCAGCGAGCGTTCCGCGCGCAGAAAACCTTCCTTGTCTGCGTCGAGGATCGCGACCAGTGACACTTCCGGGATATCCAGCCCTTCTCGCAGCAAGTTGATCCCGACCAGCACGTCGAATGTGCCGAGACGCAAATCGCGGATGATTTCCACGCGCTCCACCGTGTCGATATCGCTATGCAAGTAGCGCACCTTCACCCCGTGATCCGCGAGAAACTCGGTCAATTGTTCGGCCATGCGTTTGGTCAGCACCGTGACCAGCACGCGCTCGTGCACCTTGACACGCGCATTGATCTCGCCAAGCACGTCGTCCGCTTGCGAGCGCGCCGGACGCACTTCAATCTCCGGATCGACCAGGCCGGTCGGACGCACCAGCTGCTCGGCCACCTGCCCCGCCGTGCGGTTTTCGTAATCGGCCGGCGTGGCCGAAACGAAGATTGCCTGGCGCATCTTCCGTTCGAATTCGTTGAATTTGAGCGGCCGGTTGTCCAGCGCCGACGGCATCCGGAAACCATAGTCGACCAGATTCTCCTTACGCGCCCGGTCACCGTTGTACATGCCGTTCAACTGGCCGATCAGTACGTGCGACTCGTCCAGCAGCATCAGCGCGTCAGGTGGCAAATAATCGACGAGCGTTGGCGGCGGCTCGCCCGGCGCCGCGCCAGAAAAGTGCCGCGAATAGTTCTCGATGCCTTTGCAGAAGCCCAGTTCCTGCAGCATTTCCAGATCGAAACGCGTGCGCTGTTCAAGCCGTTGCGCCTCCACTAGCTTGCCGTCCTTGTGAAAGAACTCGAGCCGTTCGCGCAGCTCCAGCTTGATTGTCTCGATGGCACGCATCACCGTGTCGCGCGGCGTCACATAGTGGGACGACGGATACACGGTGAAACGAGAAATCTTGTTGCGCACGCGGCCGGTGAGCGGATCGAAGAGTTGCATCGACTCTACTTCGTCGTCGAACAGCTCTACGCGCACCGCCATTTCCGCGTGTTCCGCCGGGAAGATATCGATGGTGTTGCCCCGCACGCGAAACGTCCCGCGCGAAAAATCGGTTTCGTTGCGGCTGTACTGCATCGCGATCAGGTGCGCGATGATGTCGCGCTGGCCCATTTTGTCGCCGGTATGCAGCGTCAGAATCATCTTGTGATATTCCGACGGATTGCCAATACCGTAGATTGCCGACACTGTCGCCACAATCACCACATCGCGCCGCTCGAGCAGGCTTTTGGTCGCTGAGAGCCGCATTTGCTCGATGTGCTCGTTGATCGACGAATCCTTCTCGATAAACAGGTCTCGCTGCGGAACGTAGGCTTCCGGCTGGTAATAATCGTAGTAGGAAACGAAGTATTCAACGGCATTGCGCGGGAAAAACTCGCGAAACTCCGCGTAGAGCTGAGCGGCGAGCGTCTTGTTCGGCGCGAACACAATCGCCGCCCGGCCCATGCGCGCAATCACGTTGGCCATGGTGAACGTCTTGCCCGAGCCCGTTACGCCGAGCAGAGTCTGGAACGACAGACTGTCCTCGATCCCTTCCACGAGCGTCGCGATCGCCGTCGGCTGGTCGCCGGCGGGCGGATACGGTTGATAAAGCTGGAACGGCGAACCTTCGAAGGTGACAAATTTAGATTCGTCGAGGGTTTCGGCGGTTTCAAGTAACGGGATATCGGACATGAGGGTGGAGGTGCCTTGGCCAAGAGCAAACGCCCATTCTAGCGGTTCGCGCTGGAGCGGGTTTGAACAGCGAATCAGGATTGTTGGTACAGGTTCGAGGCGATTTGCGCCGGGCCTTCGCTGAGGCCCGATGTTTCCAAGATGGGGCGGCGGCGCGAAAATCGCAAGTAATTGTTTTGACGAGTGAAAGTTTGGCGATAATGTTCCGGCACGCTGTGGATAGTTGGCTGGGTTTTTGTAAAAAAACGGGAAATTGCTGGAAAAAATAGCGAAATCCCGAGTTTCTTCCATTTCGCGACGCCGAAAACCAGCGCCCGATTCGTTACAATGCCGGATTGGGGTTTTCATCGATGGGACGGAGTTTTGTTGGCTCCTTGAGGTCCGGTTTGCCCCGCTTTTTAGCCGCTGATCTGTCGATTAGCTGCCGATCAGTTCCCAACCCCCATCCCGACCGCTCGTGCCACCTTTCGACTACCGCCGATAAATCATGTCTCTTTTCTCAGCCGTCGAGCTTGCCCCCCGTGACCCGATTCTGGGCTTGAACGAAGCCTTCAACGCCGGTCTGCGCACGACCAAGGTCAATCTCGGCGTGGGTGTGTATTTCAACGAAGAAGGCAAGATCCCGCTCCTGCGTGCCGTTCGCGAAGCCGAAAAAACGCGTACGGAACTGGCCGCACCGCGTGGTTATCTGCCCATCGAAGGCATTGCCGCTTATGACGCAGCCGTGCAAAAGCTGCTGCTGGGCAACGATTCCCAGTTGATCGCCGACGGCCGCGTGATCACGGCGCAGGCGCTGGGTGGAACGGGTGCGCTCAAGATTGGCGCCGACTTCCTGAAGCGGCTGAATCCCACGGGCAAAATCGCCATCAGCGACCCGAGCTGGGAAAACCATCGCGCGTTGTTCGAATACGCCGGTTTTGAAGTCGTGAACTACCCGTACTACGACGCAGCCACCCATGGCGTGAAGTTCGACGCCATGCTGGAAGCGTTCAACAGCTATCCGGCCGGAACGGTGGTGGTGCTGCACGCTTGCTGCCACAACCCGAGACCGGCATCGACCTGACCCCGGCGAAATGGCAACAGGTCGTGGAAACGGTCAAGGCACGCTCGCTGGTGCCGTTCCTCGATATCGCTTATCAGGGCTTCGGTGAGAACATCGACGCTGACGCTGCGGCCGTTCGCCTTTTCGCGAAGGCAGACATCAACGTATTCGTGTCGTCATCGTTTTCCAAATCGTTCTCGCTTTATGGCTAGCGCGTGGGTGCGTTGTCGATCATCACGGGCTCCAAGGAATAAGCTACGCACGTGCTACCGCAATTGAAGCGCGTGATTCGCACGAACTATTCGAATCCGCCGACACACGGCGGCTCGTTCGTTGCCGCTGTGCTCGCTTCGCCCGAATTGCGCGCTACATGGGAACAGGAACTCGGCGAAATGCGTGACCGCATTCGCGCCATGCGCAACGCAACGGCCTGGTTGAGCACATCAAGGCAGCAGGCGTGCAGCGCGACTTCGGCTTCGTGAACCAACAGTGCGGCATGTTTTCGTATTCCGGCCTGACCTCGCCGCAAGTTGATCGCTCGCGTGAGGAATCCGGAATCTTACGCCGTCAGCATAGGCCGCACCTGCGTGGCCGCGTTGAACACGCGCAATCTTGAAATGGTGGCCAACGCCATCGCAACCGTGCTGAAGTAAGTTTGCTTTTCGTGGTTTCTAAAAACGGCGCTCCGTGCTTAGGTTCAAGCAGTCATTGCAACACCATCATTT
>LGTG01000288.1 GCA_001190015.1 Candidatus Burkholderia crenata | reverse complement strand
TTTCGAGATGTTGCAACGACCGGTTGAATTCGCCCAGTAACGCTGTTGCGGCTTGCCACTTATGCATTGCGTTGCATCAGGCGGCGATGCTCCAGTCGTCACTCCGGTAGGTTGATCAGGCTCGCGTCCTTGCGAATCAGCAGTGACGCCGTCAGCATTTGCTTGCACTGATGCGCAAGCAGCTTCAGATCCTGGACGGCATCGACCGGAATATCCTGGGCGCGCTCCGCAGCAACCACCATTGAATCCAGTTCGCGCGTGAGTAGCTTTGACTGCTCGGCCTGATCTTCGGGAGCGGGCACGCCGTCCTGCGCCTGCGTTAGATTGTCACGGATAACGCTCAGCGCGCGCTGCACGGGTTGCGCGGCATGCCCCGCAGCGGACTTCTCTACCGATTGCAACAACGGCCCCACCGCCGTGATTTGCGACGCGAGCACGTGGCTGCGGATCAGCAGGTCGTTGAGTTCAGGCACGAACTTTTGCTGCGCTTTCGGTTCGAGCATCATGCGTTGAAAGGCCTGGCCGAGATTCGCAAACGCGATATGCACGTTCTTGCGCGCGAGGCGATAGCGGAAGTCGCTGTCGAGCGCTTCCGCTGCCACAGCCGCCGCGGCGGAGGCGCCAGAAATGGCGGTCGCGGTCGCGCTTCCGCCGGTGACGGTTTTTTTCTTCTTCGATACCCCGGCCGGAAGCTTGTCACCTGCTTCAGCGACGGCTGGTTCAAGCCGTATTGCCGTTGCGTCCGGGAGGGTCTGTGCCGCAGCACTATTTCTATCCGATACCGCTGATTCCGCCAAAGCGGTCGCCGGGTTGCTCACGACCGGTGACCGACCGGCATCGTCGCTACTTATCGCGCCGGAGGAGGCAGCATCCCCCGCTGTCGCGGGTTCAGCTTTACCGGCTTCCACCTGCGCAAGCGCAGTCGCCGCTGCTTGCGCTGTTGCTGCGTTGGCATCGGCGAACAGATTGGCGTCCGCTGCGCTCTTCGCGTCAGCTCGAGCGCCAGGCTTGCCGGTCCACCACCAGCTTGCTTCAAGATAATTGCGCATGGCGTCAATCATGTCGCGCACCTGCTTGCCCATCAGCCGGTATTCCCAGTACGGAAACAGATGGTTGGCGGCAATCGCGATGGCGCATCCAACAACGGTGTCTATTGCCCGTTCGCCGATCAGCCGCATGCCGCCTGGCGCAAGCAGGTGCAGCATCAACAACACGTAAGCCGACGTGAACACCACGCTCGCCGTGTAGTTGAAGAGCAGCAGGCTGTAGCTCATGACCATGCAGGCGAACATGGCGATCAGCAATACGTGCGGGTCCTTCACCACGAGGATCAACCCGACGCACGCCGCGCAGCCGATAGCGGTGCCGATGATCCGCTGCACGTTACGCTGTTTGGTGAGCGAATACCCGGGCTTGAGAATGATGACGGTTGTCATCACGATCCAGTACGCGTTGGTGAGCGGCAGCAATCGTCCGAGCCAGAACCCCACGCCTACTGCAATGGTTACGCGCAGCGCATGCCGGAAGCTCGGCGAGACCATGGTCAGGTTCGAAAAAATCTGCATGAACGGCACACGCCGGCTCGACACAAAACGCGACAAGGTCGGATCGACGCGAATCACCGTCTCGGTAATGCCCGGATCATGCCGCGTCTGGCGACGCATCCTGTCGATCAGCCGTGTTGCACTCCAAAGCCTCCTGAACGCGGACGACACCGCCGAATAGGCCTCCGGGTTCTTCTGCGGGACCTCGTGCCGGCGCATCTGATCGAGTTCGTATTCGATCGCGCGCAACTCGGCCTTCACGTTGATGCGTGCCCGTGCCGGCCGGTTTTGCAGCACGGCCAGGCCGATGTCCTCCAGATCAAGCGCGGACTTTCTCATCAGATCGCGATAGAAGATCAGGATGTCCTGTCCGCCAAAGGTATTGCGCACGAGCGGGTAATCGGTGTGCGCACCCACGAACATCTCGTGCAGGTCGACCACGTTGATGAAGAGGTTGAAGAGCATGACGCGGCGTGCATCGAGCTTGCCGCTTCTCAGTTTCGGCAGGTTGCGCAGCACGATGTCGCGCGCCGCGTCCTGGCGCTCGACCGCCGCGATCTGCTTTTCGATCAGTTTTCTGTAACACTCGTCGAAATTGGCGTCGAGATCGTAAAAAGCCGAACGCGCGAACAGATACTCGGCGCAACTGAATACGCTTTCCGCCAGCGCCTGGCGCTCGATCCGATAGACAAGCGAACGGCTGACGAAGGTCGCCCAGTAGGTGTACCAAAGACCGCCGAGCAGGATCCACGAAGCGTTGACGAGCGCCTGCATGGGCGTGAAATGCTCTTCCAGCGTCACGATCATCATGAAGAGCGTGGCGAAGCTGATCTGCGGCCAACGGTTGCCGTACACCACCACCAGCGACAGCACGAAGGTGAGTGGTACGACGGTCAGCCACAGCGTCACCACGTTCGCGCTGGCGATGCCTGTAGCAAGCGCCGACAAGAAGCCGATCACCGTACACGCCAGCATCTCGTTGTGCTTGTGCTTCAACGGCCCCGGCATGTCGACGACGCTCGCACCCAGCGCGCCCGTCGCAATGGTGAAACCGAGTTCACGATTGTGAAACACGGTCAACATCAGGATGGCCGGCAACGAGACGCCGAACGCGATTCGCAAGCCACCGAAGAAGTACTGGCTATAAATGAATTTTCTGATTTCTAGCGAGTAACGCATCGACTTCCTAGTTTGCTGCCCGGGTCTTCGGGTGTCTCAGGTCCCGGCACGATCTCGGGTTCCCATATCGGGGCACCCGGACCTGACTTAATGTGGGTTCGAGTCTAACCCAACCCGACGTCGACGGCATCCAAACCTAGTAGGCTGTTGAAATTGGGTACCGTGTAAGCGGGGTTTGA
>LGTG01000287.1 GCA_001190015.1 Candidatus Burkholderia crenata | reverse complement strand
TTACACCTCCAAGATTGCGCCCATGCTGGGCGCACGCAACAAAAGCCCGTATCACAAGGATAGGGGCGTACCGGATCTACTTCTGCCACGCTGTGCTCATGTCATAACGACGGACTTGTGCGATACGGAAGGGTTCCCCATCGGCTGAATATGGCTTGAATTAGCGATATTCCGGCGCTTTTGTGCGCGTCGACGCTGCTCCGTGCTTTGGCGGTCGATTACTGCGCTCCGGTTCCGGCCGCGCTTGCGCGTTGCTCGCTATGTCGCCTCGCAAATCTCCGCGCGGCGCCGTTTCTGTTATTGCACCACCACGCACTGGTTCCTTTTTCCAGGCCCGAAGACCGGGCTGCGTTTCAGCGCGCAGCGCGAAGTTGCCCGCAGACGAATCGGCGTACACCGGAATTCCCGCGCCCAGCGATGAAACCACAATGCCGCACACCAGCAGTGACATTGGTTTCATGATGAAAACTCCCCTTCGGACCGATATCAGCCTGCTAGCCAGCTTCATAAGCTATGCCAGTGCACGAAAGGATGCTGTAAATATTGGTAAAGAGTTGTTTCCTGATTTCCCGGCCGGGACGGCAAGCAATGACAAAGCACGCGTTTAAGCTGCCGCAAGGTCAAAGTGCGCAAAGACAAGGCATGCCATGCGCTCTCTTTCGATCAACGAAAGGCGAGCGCAGACCGGTGACTCGTCACTCGAGGAGAGACATCGAGTGGGAGCCGGGATAAAGCGCAGGAAACCTGCGCGCGAGTGCTTCGCGTGAATCTGATCGTACCGCGCTGGTCATGCCGCGATCGACGATACAGCCCGAACCTGCTACTTGCAGCGTTGTGCCAGGCTGTCAGGCCATCTTGACCGGAGCGCGCCACGATTCCGGATTCGTCCAGAATGCGCCACGCAAACGGTCGCGGCTCGGCGGTACGGGTGGTTTCGCAGCGGTGGAACCGATCCGGCCCCGCAGCGACACTTCACGACCATTGTTGCTAAGACGTTTCACGATTTCGGTGAGCGTACCGTCCGCTTGCCATTCGTCGAACCAGCGGCAGCAGGTCGGCGACGATGGGTAGCGGCCCGGCAACTTCGACCAGCCTTCGCCCGTGGACAGGACCCACAACACGGCATTGACAACAGTGCGTGCTTCGATGCGCGGACGGCTGCGCCGTTCGCTACGTGCCGGTTCTGCGCAAAACAAGGCCTCTACCAGCGCCCACTCGTTATCTCTTAAATCGTCGAACATCATGTTTCACTTCAGCGAAGCTAACCCCGGTGCGCTGCCCCGCGCCGCGCACTCTGGTCGGAATTCGAAGATCGAATCCAGGTAAGGTCGGAGCAGACATTGTGACAGACGATTTGCGTTTAAAACTGCAATGGCGCCAACCCCTGTGCAACTTAACACGAGAACCGTGCCATGCGTGTATCGATCGGTCGGAAAGCCTTGCGGCAGTGAGCTGACGCGGTGCCAGTATGGGTAGTATGAGACGCTATATACGTGCAGTTAATGAAATCGGGACAATCACCAAAAGTGCAGCAAGCCCATCTGGCGTGCGCAACTGCATTTTTGCTGCATCGCAGCGCGCGATGAAACCGATTTCCTGGCCCAGCGTTGATCTATAATTTGTATTTATAAGCTTGATTGATGAGGGGAAGGTATGGGCCGAGCGCTCAATGTGACGTTGAGGCAGCTTCGCGTGTTTATCGAAGTCGCCAAGCTGCAAAGCTGCTTTGCCGGGTCGGCGACGAAGTCGGCCTAACGCAGTCCGTGGTGAGTCGGTGCGTGCGGGAGCTCGAGGGGGAAATCGGCCTCAAGCTGGTCGACCGGACCACCAGCGAAGTGCAACTCACCGATGTCGGCACAAATCTCGTGGGCAGCGTGTCGCGGCTGCTGTCGGACCTCGATGAAGCGCTCCGGGAAATCCGCGACCTCGGCCAGCAGCGACGGGGGCGAGTGATCGTGGCGGCCAGTCCGACGGGGGCGTGCCGCTTGATGCCGCTGGTCATTTCGGCCTGTGTCCGTGGATTTCCGTTGCTTTCACTGGGCTTGCGCGACGATCTGCAAAGCGATGTGATCCGCAAGGTCAAGTCCGGTGAAGTCAATTTCGGCGCGGCAATCGACCCTTACGCGAATGACGACCTGCATGGGGAAGTCGTGATGACCGACTCGTTTTGCGATCGCGAGACGGGACCACCCCCTTGCGGCGGCACAAGAGGTGCGATGGGCGGGATTGTCAGGCGAACGTCTAGTGATGCTGGATCATACTTCTGGAAGCCGTCCGATTATCGATGCGGTGCTGCGCGAGCATCACGTTATCGCCGATGTGGTGCAGGAACTCGGCCATTCCGCCATCGTCTTCGGGCTGGTGGAGGCGGGTGTCGGCATTAGCGTGCTGCCGTGGCTGGCCCTTGCCGTTGCCGGCGAACTCGTCGCTGGTGGCATTGCCGCTCGTGCCGCGGGTGGAGCCAACCGTCGAACTGGTGCACCGGCGCGACCGGTCGTTGTCGCCTGCGGCCGAGTCGGTGTGGGGGCTGGTCGCCGGCTTGCCGAAGCGTATCGAGGAACTGGCGTAGCAGGCTTCTCGATAGCGTTGACGGCTATGTGGGTGGGTTGCCTTCGTTCGATCGCCGAGGACTTGCCCGATTCCACGCTTCGCGAAACCCGCGAAAGCGCGAGAACTGACCTGATGGCTAACGCGTGTGCCGTACAGCGCTTTTCGGAAGGCGTCGCGTTAGACTTTCGCTTTCCATCGGCGGAGGCGGCAATGAGTGAGTCAAAAGGGGCGGTTATCTCGGAACTGGGTGCGCTGACCAGTGTGGCGGCCAATGCGCAGGAAGCGGGTGGACATGCTCCGAATGCTCGTGACGCGGTCCGTGCGTTACGCCCGTCGCAGATCCGTGAGGTTGCCACGCGGGTTTCGGTGTCCCGGACGTCCTGCCTTTCTGGTTCGGCGAATCAGACCAGGTCACGCCGCAATTCATCCGCGACGCCGCCAGCCGCGCGCTCGCCGACGGTGCAACCTTCTATCTATACCCACAACCTCGGCATCGCCCCGTTGCGAGAAGCGCTTGCGGATTACGTCGGCAAGCTGCATGGCGCTTACCCGGCCTGCTGAAATTGCCGTGACCAGCGCCGGTGTCAACGCGCTGATGCTCGCGACGCAGCTGGTCGCCGGCGCGAGCGACCGTGTGGCGGCCGTCACGCCGCTGTGGCCGAATCTTGTCGAAATCCCGAAGATTCTTGGCGCGACGGTGGAAACGGTTGGTTGCGTTGACCTACGGCCCTGACAGCTAGACGCTCGATCTCGAGCGTCTGCTTGCGGCGCTTACCCCGGGTACACGCATGCTGATGATCAATTCGCCGAACAACCCGACCGGTTGGGTCATGACGCGCGAGCAGCAACAGAAAGTGCTCGACCGGTGCCGGCAGTTGGGCATCTGGCTGGTCGCTGATGAAGTCTACGAGTGCCTCTCTCTATTACGGCGATGACGCCGCGGTCGCTCCTTCTTTCCTTGACCTGGCGACCCGCGACGAACGGGTGATCGCGGTGAATTCGTTCTCGAAGGCCTGGCTGATGACGGGCTGGTGGCTGGGCTGGATCGTCGTGCCCGAGCGTCTGATGGAGGATCTGGGCAAGCTGGTCGAGTACAACACGTCGTGTGCGCCTTCGTTTGTCCAGATGGCCGGGATCGCCGCGGTGAAGGACGGTGGGCAGTTTACGCAAGACGCAAGAGCTGGTCGCTGGCCTGCGCGCCAGCCGCGATTACCTCGTAACGGCGTTGCAGCGCATTCCGGGTATCGACGTGCGGGCGCCCGCCGGCTCCATGTACCTGTTCTTCAGGCTGCCGGGCGTGAACCACAGTCTCGAGCTGTGCAAGGCGCTTGTGCGCGAGAGCGCGCTCGGGCTGGCTCCCGGCAGTGCATTCGGTCCGGAAAGAGAGGATTTTGTGCGCTGGTGCTACTCGTGCGATACCGCTTGCCTGGACGCCGGGGTCGCACGCCTGCGCGCGTAGCGCACCCGGTTTCGTAAGGGCTGCGGGCTGTCGGGGCGCAAGGGTCGGACTGACGGGAATCGGGCGCGGGGTTTCAGCTCGCAAGGCCCCCAAGACCGGATTGCCGACGTGACCGCCAGACGTGAGTAGGGCGGCGACCCAATGTTTCACCTTTACGCACCGTTTGTTTTTGCGTAATATGCGGCCAGTCACGCGCTTCCGCCTTGGAAAGTGCTACTTCGTCCGACTGGGAAAAGCTCGGCGATCAGGATCTGATCTCGTATTTTGCTTCCCCCCGGTGCGTGCTCCCAATCAATATGACCGATCAGAAATCGGGCGAGCGCGTCGTCAGTATCCTCGTCCACGGTTTTCTAGTCTGAGCTTTGCGAATGGTTCGAGTAGTCGGCGTCATTCGATTCGGCCTGACTTGACCGGTTCATAGACCATAAAGGGCCCTATCTAGCTGCATGAATACCCAAGAGGCGAAGATCGTCCTCGAGACTGCCTTGATCTGTGCGCAGGAGCCGCTGAAACTCGCCGAGCTGCGAAAGCTTTTCGCCAACGATATCTCGGCAGACACAGTTCGAACCTTGCTCGACGCCCTGAAGCAGGATTGGTCGGGACGCGGCGTGGAACTCGTGGCGCTGGCGTCCGGATGGCGGTTTCAGAGCAAACCTGCAATGCGGGCCTATCTCGATCGGCTACATCCGGAAAAGCCGCCCAAATATTCGCGAGCTGTTCTTGAAACGCTTGCAATCATTGGTTACCGGCAGCCCGTGACGCGTGGAGACATCGAAGAAATTCGTGGTGTCACGGTGAACACGAAGGTCGTGAAGCAACTGGAAAACCGCGGTTGGATTGAGGTCATCGGTCATCGCGACGTGCCGGGCCGCCCGGCGCTTTATGCCACCACCAAACAGTTCCTGGATGACCTGGGCTTGAGCGCACTGGACGAGTTGCCTGCTCTCGACAACCCGTCGGCAATTGGCGCGGCGCTAGTGCAGGGGTTGGAATCGAAGGGCGAAGCCGCTTTGTTGCTGGACGCTCCGGAGGCGGGCAATTCGCCGTCACCGGAACTTTTGTCCGACGCTGACCCGGCTGCGACAGCGATGGGTACCGCTAAAAACGAGGCGGGTGAGGAGCACTGTGCTGTCGAGTCGGGAACGCCGGATGCTGCAGCAAGTATGACTTCGGATAAAGCAGGTCAGTCGCCCCGTTCGCAGGAACCCGTGGCGGCCGAAGCAGTCCACCCGGAAGGCGAGCCGTTTTTGCATTCACGGGCCGGTGCTGACGAGCCTGTGAATGAGGGGAACGCCGGCGCGCAAACGAACGCACCGGCGTAACACGTATCACCGCGCGCCGCAGATGAATCCGATGGCGCTGACAACGCGCATGCATCGGATGCATCGAACCCATTCGACGCATCCGATGCGGCGGACGAATCAAGCGAAACCGACGAATTCAACGCACCGGACGACCAGACTGCGCGCCGCGCCTGAGGCCTGTTTGCCCGAACCTTCATTCGGCTGCTAATCACCATCGGCCGGATTTTTTGACGCGCCTGCGACGGGCGCGCGACCCGACACAATTGAGGTTGTTTTGACACATTTCCACGACAGCGATTCGCCCGAATCCGAGCGCCCCGTTCGTGCCGATGAAACACATGGCCATGCCGACGAAGGCGAACGCACACGCAACGACGAACCCGCGGACGGCGAAGAACGTCCGCGTCGCGGTTTGCAACGTGGGCCTCGCAGCCTGCTTGTCCGCCGTCGCGCCGTCGCCAAGACGAAGGGCGCCGACGGTACACCATCGGCGGCGGCTGGCGTGACTGCTGAAGCGCCCCCGGATGGCGTGGTTGTTGCGCAGGTGCGGATGCCGCGCAAGGATGCGGGCTCGCATGGGCCGCGCAACGGCGCGGGAAGTGGCGACGGTGCACGGACCGGGGCGGCTGGCAAGCCCCGCGGTCCGCGTGAAGCCTCGGCCGAGGGTGCTCGCGAAGGCGGCCGTCGCCCGGCGCGGCAGGCTCAAAAGCGCGGTCGCCGCGATGACGCGGCAGCACCGGCAATGCCGGCCTCGGCAACCGCTGCAGGAGGCGCAGAGGACGACGTTTTTGCCTATGTGACATCGCCGGCATTCGACGCCGACAACACCACGGGCGGCGTGCGCGCTCCCATGTTGCGTCGCGGCCGCAGCGCTCCCCAAAAACGCGTGTTCGAAGCGGACGACAACACGCCGAAGCTTCACAAGGTGCTCGCCGAGGCGGGCATGGGTTCGCGTCGCGACATGGAAGAGTTGATCGTGGCCGGCCGGGTATCGGTGAACGGAGAGCCAGCACACATCGGCCAGCGCATCATGCCGACCGACCAGGTCCGTATCAACGGCAAGCCTGTGAAGCGCAAGCTTGCCAGCAAACCGCCGCGCATTCTACTGTATCACAAGCCGACCGGCGAGATCGTCAGTCACGCCGATCCGGAAGGCCGTCCTTCTGTGTTCGACAACCTCCCGCCAATGAAAACGGCCAAATGGCTCGCGGTCGGACGGCTCGACTTCAACACTGAAGGTCTGTTGCTGCTGACAACGTCCGGCGATCTGGCTAACCGGTTCATGCATCCGCGTTACAGCGTCGAGCGCGAATACGCGGTGCGGGTGGTGGGCGAATTGTCGGAAGGCATGCGTCAGAAGTTGCTGCATGGCGTGGAACTTGAAGACGGCCCGGCCAATTTTCTTCGTATCCGCGACGGTGGCGGCGAAGGCACGAATCATTGGTATCACGTGGCGCTGGTTGAAGGCCGGAACCGCGAAGTGCGCCGCATGTTCGAAGCGGCTGGCCTGATGGTGAGCCGGTTGATCCGTACACGCCACGGCCCGATCGCGTTGCCCAAGGGGCTCAAGCGCGGTCGCTGGGAAGAACTCGAAGACAACGAAGTGCGTGGTCTCCTGGTGTCGGTTGGACTGAAAGCACCGGCCGAAGAACGGGGCGTGCGCCGTGCTGCACCGCGCATTCAGCCCGATCCGCTGCAAACGTCGATGGGCATCATTACCCGTGAACCCGTGCTCAGCTCACATGGCCGATTCGCCCAGACCCCGACACGCGGTGGCCTTGGCGGCTCGTCCGGCGGCCCACGCGGCAGTCGTCCGCCCGGCTCGCCTGCCATGGGCGCTGGCAATGGCGGAGGTGGGCGCTCGGCAAACGCTGGCGGCAAACGCCCCGGCCAGGGTGGCCGTCAAGGCCCGGCTGGCGCTGGTGCACAAGGTAATGGCGGCAACGCAGGCGGCGCAGGCCGCAGTGGCGCACGCCCGGCGCCGCGCAACCGGACGCGCGGACGCTAAGAGTCAGATTTCGCGCCCGAACAAACATCAGAGATTTCTACGGCGCGGCATGTGACTCGGACGGACAGGGGGCAGACCGGTAATCGGATCGCCCGCTCACTCGTCCGTGAAATTCAGCTCGATGAGTTTTAGCCTGGGGAAGTCCGACAAAAGGGTGATGAATGATGCCTTCGATTTGCCTTGTAGATGGCCGCCAAATGGCTATATACAGGGCGCATTGGTTGCGTTTACCCCGAAAAATGGCTAAAATTACAAAGTCGCTGGGCATGGTGTTTTGTTTCGCCGCCCGGATGTGATCTCGGCATAGAAGGATGGGCGTTGCGCCCATTTTTTTTGGCCGTTATGTTCAGCATCTTGGGGCAACGAAAGTGCGCTGGCTCAAGGCGCGGTTCGCAGGTGTTCGGCGTAGAGCGCGCGAACATCTTGGAGTCTTTCACTGTGCAACTGACGGAAATCATCGAAACCACGGTCTCGGGCCTGGGCTACGAACTTGTCGATATCGAGCGCGCGAGGGGCAGTTTGCTGCGTATCTCCATCGACCAGCCCGCCGGCATCGCGATCGAAGACTGTGAGAAGGTCACACGTCAGCTTCAGTATCTGTTCGAAGTGGAGAATATCGATTACTCACGGCTCGAAGTCGGGTCGCCGGGTCTCGATCGTCCGCTCAAGAAATTGGCAGATTTCGAACGCTTCGCAGGCAGCGAAGTCACTATCACATTGAAGAAGCCGCTGGACGGGCGCAAGTCGTACCGTGGCATCCTGCATGCCCCGGCCGGCGAGTCGATTGGTTTGGAATTCGAAGGGAAGGACGGCGGTGCTGCGATGCTCGATTTCACGCTCGCAGACCTCGGTAAAGCACGTCTCGTCCCCAAAGTTGACTTTAGGAGCCGCAAACAATGAGTCGCGAAATTTTAATGCTGGCGGATGCGCTGGCGCGCGAGAAGAACGTCAACAAGGACGTGGTGTACGCAGCGCTCGAAGCAGCGCTTGCTTCGGCAACGAAGAAGCTGTTCGAGGAAGACGTGGACATCCGCGTGGCAATCGACCGGGAAAGCGGTGAGCACGAAACCTTCCGTCGCTGGAAAGTGGTGCCGGACAAAGCCGGTCTGCAGGAGCCCGATCAGGAAATCCTGCTGTTTGAAGCGAAGGAAGAAAAGCCTCACGCACAGGTCGACGACTATATCGAGCAACCCATTCCGTCCATCGAGTTCGGCCGGATTGGCGCGCAGACTGCCAAGCAGGTAATTCTTCAGAAGGTTCGCGACGCTGAGCGCGAGCAGATCCTGAACGACTTCCTGGAACGCGGCGAAAAGATCATGACCGGCGCGGTCAAGCGTCTGGACAAGGGTAATTTCATCGTCGAATCGGGCCGTGTGGAAGCGCTGTTGCGTCGCGACCAGTTGATTCCGAAGGAAAACCTGCGGGTCGGCGATCGGGTTCGCGCCTACATTGCGAAGGTTGACCGTACGGCACGTGGTCCGCAGATCGAACTCTCGCGCACGGCGCCCGAGTTCCTGATGAAGCTGTTTGAAATGGAAGTGCCGGAAATCGAGCAGGGCCTGCTCGAAATCAAGGCGGCCGCGCGCGATCCTAGCGTGCGTGCGAAAATCGGGGTAATTGCTTACGACAAGCGCATCGACCCTATTGGTACTTGCGTCGGGATTCGCGGTTCGCGGGTCCAGGCGGTGAGAAATGAGCTCGGTGGTGAGAACGTCGACATCGTGCTATGGTCAGAAGACCCCGCCCAGTTCGTGATCGGCGCGCTCGCGCCGGCTGCCGTACAGTCGATCGTCGTCGATGAAGAGAAACATTCGATGGACGTCGTCGTTGACGAGAACGAACTCGCGGTTGCCATTGGCCGAAGCGGCCAGAACGTGCGTCTTGCCAGCGAATTGACTGGCTGGCAGATCAACATTATGACGCCGGACGAGTCCGCGCTGAAGCAGAACGAAGAGCGTGGCACGTTGCACAGCCTGTTCATGGCGCGACTCGACGTTGATGAAGAGGTGGCCGACATTCTCATCGACGAAGGCTTTACCAGCCTTGAAGAGATTGCGTATGTGCCGCTCAACGAAATGCTCGAAATCGAAGCCTTCGACGAAGACACCATTCACGAGTTGCGTAATCGCTCTCGTGACGCGCTTCTGACGCTGGCGATCGCAAATGAAGAAAAGGTCGAGGGTGTGGCGCTCGACCTGAAAAGCCTTGAAGGTATGACGGATGAGTTTTACGCGAAGCTCGAAGAACACCAGATCCGGACGCGCGACGACCTCGCCGAGCTGGCTGTGGATGAACTGGTCGAGATGACCAGTATTGAAGAAGATGCCGCTAAGGCGTTGATCATGAAAGCACGTGAACACTGGTTCCAATGAGAAATGACCATGGCGCACTGACATATCGCGGCCGTTAGGCCGCATGACCTGATCAAACAGCAGGGAATTTGTCCTTGCATCAAGAGGAATGAATGGCGAGTAACAACGTAGCCCAATTTGCCGCAGAACTCAAAATGCCTGCGTGTGTCCTGCTCGAGCAGTTGCAGGCGGCTGGCGTCACGAAAGCGAGCGAGGATGACGACTTGTCCGAGACGGACAAGTCGCGCCTGCTCGAACACTTGCGCAAGTCGCACGGTTCCGCCGATGCTGACAAACGCAAGATCACTTTGACCCGCCGGCATACGTTGGCAATCAAACAATCCGACTCTACGGGTAAAGCTCGCACCATTCAGGTCGAGGTCCGCAAGAAGCGCGTGTTCGTGCAGCGGGATCAGAGCGGTGTTGAACAGGTCGTTGAAGGTGCGAACCACGTCGAAGAAGACGAAGTGGACGAAGCCGAATTGCAGCGTCACGACGAAGAGGCGTGCCAAGCCGCCGAATTGCTCGAGAAAGAAGCGCTGGAATTGAAGGAACGCCAGGAACGCTTCGAGCGCGAAGAGGCGGAACGGGTTGCGCGTGAAGGGGCTGCTGAAGCCGAGCGCCGCCGGGCCGAGGAAGAAGAGGCCAAGCGTGCTGCCGCTCAGGCGGAAGCCGCGGAAATCTCGCGTGCTGCATCCTCGGCGCGTCAGGAAGCCCGTGCGGAATCGAAGGCGGAACACGTCGCCGAGGAACCGGTAAAGGTCGAAGCTGCCGCACCGCAGGTCGATGAGAAGGCCGCTGCTGAGCGTGCCGCTCAACGCGAAGCCGCGAAGAAGGCGGAAGACGCCGCGCGCGCCGCGACCGAAAAGGCACGTGCCGAGCACGACCAGATCGCGAAACGCCGTGCTGCAGCTGAAGCTGAAGCGCGCGCTATTCGCGAGATGATGAATACGCCGCGCAAGGCCCAACAGGCGAAACCGCCTGAGCCGTCGCCGGCCGTCGTGGCTGCTGTAGCCGCGAAGGTGGCGGAAGGTGCTAAGGCCGCGGAAGCCAAAGGTACGTTGCACAAGCCGGCACGCCCGGCCGTGGCGAAAAAGCCGGCCGCAGGCGCACCGGCGGATACCACGCCGTCGTTGGGACCGGACAAGAAGAAGGCCGGTGGCAAGAGCAGCTGGCAGGACGATGCAGCCAAGCGTCGCGGCATCAAGACGCGTGGCGACACCAGCGGCGGTGTGGATCGCGGCTGGCGAGGCGGCCCGAAGGGTCGTGGCAAGCATCAGGATCAGACCAACTTCCAGGCGCCGACGGAACCGGTGGTGCGGGAAGTGCACGTGCCGGAAACCGTGTCTGTGGCAGACCTGGCGCACAAGATGTCGGTGAAGGCTTCGGAAGTCATCAAGGTAATGATGAAGCTGGGCCAGATGGTTACGATTAACCAGGTGCTGGACCAGGAAACGGCAATGATTGTCGTCGAAGAACTGGGTCACAGCGCGGTTGCGGCCAAGCTGGACGATCCGGAAGAAGCCATGCTGGTCGAAGGCGAGACGCAGGAAGAAGTGGGCGAACGCCTGCCGCGTCCGCCGGTGGTCACGGTCATGGGTCACGTCGATCACGGCAAGACCTCGCTGCTCGATTACATTCGCCGCGCGAAGGTCGCGTCGGGTGAAGCGGGCGGGATTACGCAGCACATTGGCGCCTATCACGTGGAAACGCCGCGCGGCGTGATTACGTTCCTGGACACGCCGGGTCACGAGGCCTTTACGGCCATGCGTGCTCGCGGTGCAAAGGCAACGGACATCGTGATCCTGGTGGTCGCAGCCGACGACGGCGTGATGCCGCAAACGAAGGAAGCCCTCGCTCACGCGAAGGCGGGTGGCGTGCCTATCGTCGTGGCGATCAACAAGATCGACAAGCCGGATGCGAATTCGGAACGAGTGAAGCAGGAACTCGTGGCTGAAGGTGTCGTGCCGGAAGAATACGGTGGCGATTCCCCGTTCGTAGAAGTGTCGGCGAAGACGGGTTTTGGTATTGAAAGCCTGCTGGAAAACGTCTCGCTGCAAGCTGAAGTGATGGAGCTGAAGGCGCCGATCGAAGCACCGGCCAAGGGTCTCGTGATTGAAGCGAAGCTCGACAAGGGTAAGGGTCCGGTTGCGATCATCCTGGTGCAGTCGGGTACGTTGAATCGCGGTGACATCGTGCTGGTGGGTACGGCTTTTGGTCGCGTTCGGGCCATGCTCGACGAAACCGGCATACCGATCAAGTCGGCAGGTCCGTCGATCCCGGTCGAGATTCAAGGTCTGTCGGAAGTGCCGGGCGCGGGCGAAGAAGTCATGGTCCTGCCGGACGAACGCAAGGCGCGCGAAATCGCCTTGTTCCGTCAAGGCAAGTTCCGCGACGTCAAGCTGGCGAAGCAGCAGGCAGCGAAGCTCGAAAACATGCTCGAGTCCATGACGGAAGGCAACGTGCAGAACCTGCCGTTGATCGTCAAGGCCGACGTGCAAGGTTCGCAGGAAGCGCTGGTGCAGTCGCTGGTCAAACTCTCCACCAACGAAGTGCGCGTGCAGATCGTGCACAGCGCGGTCGGCGCGATCAGCGAGTCGGACGTCAACCTGGCAACGGCATCGAAGGCGGTCATCATTGGCTTCAACACGCGGGCCGACGCTCAGGCGCGCAAGGTGGCGGAGTCGAACGGTATCGACATTCGCTACTACAACATCATCTATGACGCTGTAGATGAAGTGAAAGCGGCCATGTCGGGCATGCTGGCGCCGGAGAAGCGCGAAGTGGTTACGGGTATGGTGGAAGTTCGCCAGATCATCCGTGTGCCGAAGATCGGCGCGATCGCGGGTTGTATGGTTACCGACGGCTTCGTCAAGCGGAACTCGATGGTGCGCGTGCTGCGCAACAACGTGGTCGTTCACACGAGCGAGATCGATTCGCTCAAGCGCTTCAAGGACGACGTGAAGGAAGTACGTCAGGGCTTCGAGTGCGGTATGTCGTTGAAGAATTACAACGACATGGTGGAAAGCGATCAGTTCGAAATCTTCGAAGTGACCGAAGTCGCGCGTACGCTTTAAAAGATTTACCGCTGGACTCGAGGGCGGAGCGGGCTTCACGCCCGCTCCGCCCTTTTTATTTGCCTGAGTGAGCGCCCTTGAGCGCATCCATGAGTCCGGCGCATACACATTTATGGAAACATCATGGCCAAGAAACGTACTTCACCCAATCGCAATGTGCAGATTGCGGATCAGATCCAGCGCGATCTCTCCGAGCTGGTGCGCGATGTCAAAGATCCGCGCATTGGCATGGTGACAATGCAAAGCGTCGAGCTGACGCCCGACTACGCGCACGCGAAGGTGTATTTCACGACGCTGACCGGCGATCCGAAGGAAACGGAGGCCGGGCTGAATCACGCAGCGGGGCATTTGCATAACCTGCTGTTCAAGCGCCTGCATATCCATACCGTGCCGACGCTGCATTTCCACTACGACCAGACCGTGGTACGGGCGGTGGAAATGTCGAAGCTGATCGATGAAGCGAATTCCACGCGCGCGAAAGATGACGAGGAAGACAAGCCCGACGACGCGGACAAAACCGACGATGAGAAGGGCGCCTGACCGATGAACGGTTCTACCCGCCCGAAGATCCCGCGCCGTGTGCTGGATGGCGTGTTGCTGTTCGACAAGCCGCTCGGACTGTCGAGTAACGACGCCATGATTCGTGCCAAGAAAATCTATCTGGCGAAGAAGGCTGGGCATACCGGCACGCTCGATCCGCTCGCGACGGGTTTGCTGCCGTTGTGTTTTGGTGAAGCGACCAAGTTTTCGCAGGATTTGCTTGAAGCCGATAAAACCTATGAAGCGACCATGCGTCTCGGCGTGCGCACGACGACTGGGGATGCCGAAGGCGAAGCGCTGCAAACACGTGACGTAAGCTGCGACGAAGCGGCCATCCGGGACGCGATGGCTCACTTTCGCGGCGAGATCGCGCAGGTTCCGCCGATGTATTCCGCACTCAAGCGCGACGGCAAACCGTTGTACGAGTACGCGCGGGCCGGGCAGACGGTCGAGCGCGAAGCGCGCAACGTGACCATTCATGCGCTTGATTTGATTGCGTGTGCCTTGCGGGACGTGACGTTTCGCGTGACGTGCAGCAAAGGGACGTACGTGCGGACGCTGGCGGAGGATATCGGCGAGAAGCTGGGGTGTGGCGCGCATCTGGTTGGGCTGCGCCGCACGGGCGTTGGTGCGTTGACGTTAGAGCATGCGGTTACGCTCGATACGCTTGCAGAAGCCACGCAAGACACGCGGGATAGCTGGCTGCAACCGGTGGATGCATTGCTGTCCACTTTCCCAGTGGTTCACCTCGAGGCCGATGCCACGCGCCGTTTTGCGCAAGGCCAGCGGCTGAAGCTATCGGAGATTGCGAATGCGCCGGCTGAGGCCGACCGCGTGCGTGTCTATGCACTCGATGGCGAGCGTCTGCTCGGCGTGGCGCGAGCGGGTGAAGGTGTGTTGGCGCCGGAGCGGCTGGTGGTATCGGCGACTTGAAGATGGGCCGTTGAAAAAAACGCTACGAAATTTCGTGGCGTTTTTTATTCCGTGTACGCCCAGCATGGGCGCAATCTTGGAGGTGTAAGTCCTCCCGTGAGTTGACCATAGCGAACGAGGGGGGGGGGGGGGGGGGGGGGGGGGCGGGGGGGGGGGG
>LGTG01000286.1 GCA_001190015.1 Candidatus Burkholderia crenata | reverse complement strand
CCGGTTTGTTGCGAGCTCCAGCTCCGCGGTCGCCCCATCCCATTTAACACCTCCAGATTTCGAGATGTTGCAACGACCGGTTGAATTCGCCCGACAAGACCCGGTTCACCAACCGGCTAATCAACGCACTCAAGCAGTATTATCCTCAAGCGCTGGAATGGTTCGACGACATCGACACGGTGCTATTTTGCGATTTCCTGACCCGCTGGCCAACTCTGCCTGCAGTCAGGCGTGCGAGCAGAAAGACCCTTGAAATGTTCTTCCATGCGCATAACTGTCGGCGGGCCAAACTGATTGGTGAACGTCTCGAGTCGATCCGCTGCGCTGCGTCGCTTACTGACGATCCCGGTATCGTTGCGCCTCACCGGTTGCTCGCGCTGATATTGGTGGTGCAACTGCGCACAGCGCTCGCTGCGATTGACGTCTTCGATAAGGAAATCGCGACAGTCGCACGGACGCTGCCCGACCTTCCTGCGCCAGACCTTTGTTGAATGGGCGGGCCAGACCATCAACAAATCGTTCTGGGCGGGCGCCTATTATCGGTAACAGCGAGCGAAGGGCAGCTCGTATCAGGCCGCCGTGAGAGCGTTAGCGTTCAAGTGGATACGGATCCTCTATCGCTGCTGGCAGACCGGAACACGGTACGACGAAAGCGTCTACCTCAACGCCCTGAGGAAGCGCGGTTCGTCACTGCTTAGGAACCTCGAACTTCCGGGGTAACCCGTTCCCGTCGATGGTTACGTACCTGGTTCCTGGTTCGTGGGCCGCCTCCGTTTGACCTGATGTCGCGAGTTGTCCATGGCCGGCCGGCGGGTCGCTTGTTATGACCATGACGCTGGCCGGCGGTGGGCAACTCGCCAGCCGGGCACACGACGTTTCTTCGACATACGCCGTTTCATGAATGAGCGGCATCCGGAGGCTACAAGGTCAGGGATGTGGGCTGCACTTGCCCTCGGAAAAACCTTGACGGACCGCCTCAGGGCGGGATTCGGTCATTGATCCACGTGCTTGGCAAGACGCCCGCGCGCCGTGAGCATGACCGTGACATCCCTCCGGTCCGCGCGCTCGCCGTCTGCCTAAACCCGCTCCAACCGATAAACTTCATAGGCACGTGCAACACTTTCTCCGTCGCGCATTCCCCTCTGGAGACATCGACATGAAGCAGGCGCTCATCATCTGAGCGTGCCCACACGCACGCGCGGACTGCACGAAATTACTTTCGACATTGAAAACTGGATCGATCTCCAGGACATCCAGACCGGTCTGCTGACCGTGTTCCTGCGGCACACCTCGGCGTCGTTACTGATCCAGGAAAATGCCGATCCGGACGTCCGCACGGACTTGGAACAGTTCTTCGAGACCATCGCTCCGGAAGCGCCGGGGCGTTACATCCACGACGCAGAAGGCTCCGACGACATGCCCGCGCATCTGCGAACCGCGCTGACGCAAGTCCAGTTATCCATTCCCGTCGATGCCGGCCGGATGATCCTGGGCACGTGGCAAGGCATTTATGTCTTCGAACACCGTCGCGCCGCAAATAACCGTGATGTCGTATTGCACCTTTTAGGCGAGTGATTTAATATACGCATAGCGTATATAATCACTTCCGGAGCGCCCATCGTGCAAGCTCAACAGCAAACCCTCCTGCGCGATGCCATGCGCCGCCTGAACATGACCCGCGACGCCTTCGCGAACCGGATTGGCGTGTCGCGCAGGGCACTCGATACGTGGCTGCTGCCGGACGAATCGGCGGAGTCGCGGGCCATGCCCGAGATTGCGAGCCGCTACGTCATGGAACTGGTGGAAAGAATCCCGTCCTGCGATGAATATACACAACGTGTATATTCTCCTTCCATTCTTCACGAAGGCCGGCCGCATCTGCTGTCTGTCGACCAGTTTTCGCGAGACTCGGTGGAAGCGCTGTTCCAGGTTGCGGACACGATGCAACCCATCGCGCGCCGCCAGAAGATCACGCGCGTGCTGGAAGGCGCGGTGCTCGCCAATCTGTTTTTTGAAGCCAGCACCCGCACGCGCGTTAGCTTCGGCGCGGCGTTTTGCCGGCTGGGCGGATCGGTGTGCGACACGACCGGCTTCACGTTTTCGTCGATGGCAAAAGGCGAGTCGATCTACGACACCAGCCGCGTGATCAGCGGTTACGCCGACGCGCTTGTCGTGCGTCATCCGGAGAAAGGCTCGGTGGCGGAGTTCGTGCGCGCGACCAACGTGCCGGTGATCAATGCCGGTGACGGCCCCGGCGAGCACCCCAGTCAGGCGCTGCTCGACCTTTACACCATCCAGCGCGAATTCTCGCGTGTGGGAAAGATTGTCGACGGATCGCATATAGCAATGGTGGGCGACCTTAAATATGGCCGCACGGTCCATTCGCTGGCCAAGCTGCTCGCGTTGTACCGGGGGGTGAAGTTCACGCTGATCTCACCCGCCTCGCTCGAGATGCCCGCTTCTATCCTCGATCAGATTAATCGCGGCGATCACGTGGTTGAGCAGACCGACGACTTGCAGACGGGGTTGAAGGGCGCGGACGTGGTGTATGCAACGCGGATTCAGAAAGAGCGTTTTGCCGATGAATCCATTGAAGGTTACACGCCGGATTTCCAGATTAACCAGGCACTCGTAGAGAGCGTTTGCGGACCCGATACCTTGATCATGCATCCGCTGCCGCGTGATGGCCGGCCGGGCGCCAACGACCTGAGCACCGACCTCAACCACGATCCAAGGCTGGCCATTTTTCGGCAGACAGACAATGGGATTCCGGTGCGCATGGCGATCTTCGCGGTGCTGTTAGGCGTGGAACGCCAAGTACAGCACTCCGTGCGCGACGCCACATGGAAGTCACCAGCTTACATCGGATCTGACGATGCAGTATTTCACGGCATCGATTAGCGATCTATACAACGCCGCCAGCAATATTAACGCGGCGTTTACACATAAAAAGATACGCTGCAAGTGATCCCGAATTAAGGAGCTTGCAGCGTAATGAACCGGCGAATTCAACCGGTCGTTGCAACATCTCGAAATTTGGAGGTGTTAAATGGGGCGACCGCGGCGCTGGCCTGCGACGTGTCGCAACCGTTGGGTCCGCGATGGTTTCGCGAAACCGGCGGCATGCCGCCGATTGAGTTGGTGCCTCGCTCG
>LGTG01000022.1 GCA_001190015.1 Candidatus Burkholderia crenata | reverse complement strand
ACAACCACGGGCTAGCAGCAACGGTCCCTGGTCACTTCGTTTCTATTCAACCCAACGCCGCCGTTTAGTGTCGGATTTGCACCGCCGTTAACACGCCCTGCCTTTCACACGATTTTTTATCATTTTTCTGAGTTTACAATCGCTCAGCCACGCCCTTTGCCTCAACGGCAGACACGCTCCGCCACATCGACATAGCAAACGCGGACGTACGCTGTCGCTCGTCGCGTGAGGAGTTGAGAGCGCATAGCACGGTTGAGTGGTGTCGGGTGCCTGCCTCGCATCCGGCGTTCGAGCCGGGAGCGTTTGGCGGATGACGGCTAAGTCGGCTCGGTTACAATTGAGCCCCTGAGCACCCTGAGCATTTTCTCCATCAAGCGCGGTAGTGCGTATCGCGCAGATGGGTCTACTTAAAGGAGATGGAATTGACGAGCGCAGTAGTTACAGGCATTACCGGGCAAGATGGAGCATATCTCACGCAATTGCTGCTCGAGAAGGGCTATGAAGTCCACGGCACCTATCGGCGTACGAGCTCGGTCAATTTCTGGCGTTTGGAAGAGCTGGGCGTCCTGAACCATCCCAGGTTGAATCTTGTCGAGCACGATCTGACGGATCTTGGAACGTCGATTCGCTTGTTCGAAAAAGCCAAACCGCGCGAGGTCTATAATCTGGCCGCGCAGAGCTTTGTGGGCGTGTCGTTCGACCAGCCCGCCACGACCGCTGAAATCACGGGTGTCGGCGCGTTGAACCAGCTGGAAGCCATTCGTATCGTCGATAAATCGATTCGCTTTTATCAAGCGTCGACGTCGGAAATGTTCGGCAAGGTGCAGGCCATTCCGCAGAAGGAAGACACGCCGTTTTATCCGCGTAGCCCGTATGGCGTCGCCAAGCTTTACGCTCACTGGATCACGATCAACTATCGCGAGTCCTACGACATTTTTGGTTCGAGCGGCATCTTGTTCAACCATGAGTCGCCGTTACGCGGTCGTGAGTTTGTCACGCGCAAAATCACGGATTCGGTCGCCAAGCTCTCGCTTGGGAAGCTCGATGTGATCGAACTGGGCAACCTGGACGCCAAGCGTGATTGGGGTTTCGCGAAGGAATACGTCGGAGGCATGTACCGCATGCTGCAGGCCGACGAACCCGACACCTTCGTACTCGCCACCAACCGTACGGAAACCGTGCGCGATTTCGTGACCATGGCGCTCAAGGGCGTGGGTATTGAAGGCCAATGGCGTGGCGCAGGCGAAAAAGAAGAATGCGTCGATACGTCCAACGGCAAGGTGATCGTCCGCACCAATCCCAAATTCCATCGTCCGGCTGAAGTCGAGCTGCTGATTGGCGATGCTTCGAAGGCGAAGGAAAAGCTGGGCTGGGAGCCGAAAACCACGCTTGAGCAGTTGTGCAAGATGATGGTTGAGGAAGATCTGCGCCGCGACAAGGCAGGTTTCTCGTTCTGATTTCCGGTCAGGCTGGCGTGGTTCACTGATGCTGGCCTGTTACGGCTATGTCGCGCTGGATTGTTTGCGTTGTATTTGCAAGACAGCGCGGCATTTTCATATGGTTTTGCGGATAGTCTACTGGGCTTGCGCGGGGAATCGGTTCGCCGCGTGTTATTTGCGGTGACGCCGACGAAACGCGACGGCGTTCACACTTTCCGGCGCCCAGCACTATCCCTGTTCTTGGCTGTGCGGAGATTAAGCTTCAGTCTGGTCGCCGGAAACTTCAACGTACAGATGAAAGCACAGCGGAATTTATGGTAACCGACGATTTTTATCGTGCGCTCGAAGACCGTTTTCGGGGTAGTCGCGACCTGATCAAGGCGCGGCAGAGCGTGTATCTGCCAGTCGTCGAAGCGGTGCTTCAGCGCGTCCCAAAAAAGATCATCGATATCGGCTGCGGTCGCGCGGAATGGCTTGGGTTGTTGGGCGAGCGCGGAATGACGGCGGTGGGAGTCGATCTCAATGACGAATTCGTCGCCAGGGGTCAGCAAGCCGGACTGTCCGTTATCAAGGGCGATGCAACAGGCTATCTTGGTCAGCAGCCCGATCAGTCTTACGCATTGGTGAGTGCATTCCACGTGGTCGAGCACCTCGGCTTCGAGAAGTTGCTCACGTTCATGAAGGAAGCGCATCGCGCTCTGGACGACGGTGGGGCGATGCTGTTGGAAACGCCCAATCCGGCGAACCTGCTGGTGGGTGCTTGCAATTTCTATCTGGACCCGACTCACGAGCGGCCGATTCCGTCTGTCCTGCTGAGCTTTGCCGCCGAGTTCTCCGGGTTCGAGCGTGTAGTCGTGGTGCCGGTGAACCGCGACTTTTTGCACAACGACCTCGAATTGCTGCCGACCGAATTGTCGGGTGCGAGCGTTGTCAACAAAGTGGTGTCGGCGCTGGATCAGAACTTCATGCAAGCGCCCGATTACGCGATCATCGCGTTCAAGAAAGCGGACAACGAGTCGATCCCAATTGCTGAAACACTCGTTACGCCATTAGCGTTGCCCATCTCGCAAAAGGAGACTGAGGACGTGAACGCATTGTTTGCTCGAGTACTCGAGGCGGAGAAGGAGCGGGTGGCGCTGCAAGGGAAGGCGGAACTGGCGGCTGCTGAAGCGGCATATCTGAAGCTCGAGGCGGAAAAGGAGCAGGCGGCACTACGAGCCAAGGTTGAATTGGCTGTTGCCGAAGCTGCGTATCTGAATGACCGGGCAGCCCGAAGCGAGGAGCGCGTGAGCAAGGAGCAGGCGGCCGCTCGCGCAAGTGAACTGGAAGCGCAATTACATCATGCGCAGGCGCGCGTGGCCGCAGCGGAAGATGTGGCCCATCGTTCGCAGCATCATGTCGCCGCAATGCTGGCGAGTACCAGTTGGCGGTTGTCGTCACCGGTGCGTGCTGGCGGTCTGATGATCAGGAAAATCGGGCGCTCGAAGGCCGCAGTGAACCGGTTGGCGTGGCTTGGGTTGCTACATGCCGTAGCTTATGTCCAATGTCGTCCGGCACTCAAGCAGCGCATTGCCAATGTGTTGTCACGCATGCCTCGGGTTCGTGCACGGCTTATTAGAATGGCGGGCTTCGACGCGATTCAGGGCGTAGTAACTGGTGCGGCGGTGCCAGCAGTGGAGTCCATTGACCGGCTCACGGCGCGCGGCCGGAAGGTGCATGCCGATCTGCTCGGTGCTTTAAACGCACGCACGAAATAAAAATTCTCCGGTATAGCCATAGCCATGCGTATTGTTTTAGATCTTCAAGGATGCCAGTCGGTCAGCCGCTTGCGAGGGATTGGCCGCTACAGCCTCGCGCTGGCGAAAACCATCGCCCGTAACGCCGGTGAGCATGAGATTTGGGTCGTCCTGAACGACCTGTTTCCGGATTCGATTGAAGAGATTCGACACACATTCGACGGTCTGGTGCCGGTTGACCGGATTGCCGTGTTCTCGCTTCCCCCGTTCGCGCTCTATCAAGGCTCCAATGACTGGCGAACGCGCGCCGCACAGTTGATCCGCGAATACGCGATTGCCGAACTCGAACCAGATGTCGTGCACATCAGCAGTTTGTTCGAAGGTTACGTCGACGTCTCGGTGTCGACGATCAAAAAGCTCGATACCGACACAATCAACGCTGTCACGCTGTATGACCTGATTCCTTATTTGAATCCAGGCAAATACCTGACCGACGCCGGCTTCAAGACGCACTATTACGAAAAGATCGAAGCGCTCAAGCGTGCTGACGTGTTGCTGGCCATCTCTGCCTATTGCGGCGAAGAAGCCGTGCGTGAATTGGAGATACCGCGTGAGCGGATCACCAATATATCGTCGGCCGTTTCAGAGTCGTTCGCTCTGGCCACTCATTCGGAACTCGATGTCACGGCGCTTCGCGGGCGCTTCGGCATTAGCCGGCCGTTCGTGATGACAACGGGGATTGTCGAACCACGCAAGAATCTTGAAGGTTTGATCGAGGCATGGGGGAAAATCCCGTTTGCGCTGCGTGAGCAGTATCAGCTCTTCATGGTTTGTCAAGCGACCGAGGCGAATCGCACCAAGCTGTATGACCTCGCAGAGGCCAACGGCATGGTGCGCGAGGACCTTGTGTTGTCGAGTGGCTATGTGTCCGATGAGGACCTGATCGAGTTGTACAGCTCTTGCCACCTGTTCGTGTTTCCGTCGCTGCATGAAGGATTCGGCTTGCCGGCGCTGGAAGCAATGGCCTGCGGGGCTGCAGTGATCGGCTCGGGGGCCACGAGCATTCCCGAGGTGATCGGTAGGTATGATGCGCTCTTCAATCCCCTCGATTATGAGCAGATGGCCGCCATGATCGAGCGGGGTCTGAGCGACACCGAATACTGGCAGTTGCTGCGCGACCACGCCGTGACGCAGGTGCCCAAGTTTTCGTGGGACGCGACCGGCAAACGCGCATTGCAAGCATTCGAGGATGCGTACGTAAAACGTAGCGAGGGCTTAAAGAACGGCGCGACAAAACCTGCGAAGTCGGGCAAGGAGCGTTACCGCGGGATCATTGAAGCGTTGACGCAGCTTGACCTGGCGTTTACCGATATCGATCTGGTCGCGAGCGCGGACGCTATTGCGGCGAACCAGCGAGTGGGATGCAGGCGGCAACTGTTCGTCGATGTCTCGGTGCTTTGCGAACACGATGCGAAGTCGGGCATCCAGCGCGTCACACGGGCAATCGCGCGGCAATTGCTTGAGCAGCCTCCCGCTGGTTGGGAAGTGCGGCCCGTGCGGCTGGACCGAAGCGTGATGGTCTACCGGTACGCGAACCGCTTCATGCAAAGGCTGGACGTGGGCACGCGGGGCATCGACGGCGAAGACGAATGGGTCGACAGCCAGCAAGGCGATGTGTTCCTGGGTCTTGACCTAGTCGCCGACTGCGTGCCACCGGCGGAAGGCTGGTTTGCCGCGCAGCGACGCCGGGGCGTGAAGATTTATTTTGTCGTGTATGACTTGCTGCCCGTGCTGAAGCCCGAGTGGTTCCCGGAGGTCATTGCCACCGTGTTTCCGTTGTGGCTTAAGACTATCTCGACAGTCAGCGATGGTTTGATCTGTATTTCACGCGCGGTTGCCGATGACCTCATGATGTGGCTCGAGGCGTCGTCGGTGGAGCGAGTTCACGAGCTGAAAGTCGGCTATTTTCATCTGGGCGCGGATATCGAAAGCAGCCAGCCTTCATCGGGCATGCCTTCAACCGCTCCTGCTGTTCTTGCCGCCATGCGCGAGCGTCCAACGTTCCTGATGGTTGGCACGGTAGAGCCGCGCAAGGGTCACGTGCAAGCGTTTGGTGCATTCGAGCGGCTGTGGGCGGTGGGTGTCGACGTGAATCTGGCGATCGTCGGGAAAGCCGGGTGGGGAGTGGATGGGCTGGCGGACGCCCTCAAGCAGCAAAAGCAAAGCAACGATCATTTCTTCTGGCTGGAAGGGATCAGCGACGAGTTCCTTCAGAAGGTGTATGAGGCATCTGCGTGTTTGCTCGCCCCTTCGCTTGGCGAGGGGTTCGGATTGCCGTTGATCGAAGCGGCGCAAAAGGGCATGCCGATTTTGGCGCGCGATCTGCCGGTCTTTCGAGAAGTGGCGGGCGGCCATGTCTTCTATTTCACCGGTTACGCGGACGGAGATTTAAGCACGGCGGTAGAAGCGTGGTTGCTGCTGTACAAAGAAGGGCGCCTGCCGCCGTCGACCGGGATGAAATGGATGACTTGGCAGGAAAGCGCCGAGCAGATTGGACGGGTGATGCTGGAAAATGAATGGTATCGGCGATGGATGAAAGCTAAGCCGACTAGGACCTAGTACTACTGTGTCATAAAATTCATGTCATTATAGAGCCTTGTTCATCCTTTGCCTGAGGATGTGATGGATTGGGACACATCGTTCAACGAGTATTTGGAACACCTATGTAACGCAGTTGGGCATAGCGATCGTCGCGCCGGGCTGAGTGGCTATTGCACGGGGCTGATGCTGCCGCTCAGGCGCAAGAGCGTCGAGCCGCTGGCC
>LGTG01000285.1 GCA_001190015.1 Candidatus Burkholderia crenata | reverse complement strand
TCTGTTCGTCATCGCCGTCCCTTATCAACTAATCTTGCAACGACGCTAAAATAAAGGATTCCTTATTAATAGAAAATCGTAGAAAAATATGGGTAATTGTAAGTAGCGCAAACCGCTTACCCTTCGCGCCCGCGGTCAGCAGGAACTTCCCCATGCTCGCCGCGAATCCGGTGCATAGCGCGGACACGTCCAGCCGGATGAACTGCATGGTGTCGAAGATCGCCATGCCGTCGTAGACCGAACCGTCCGGCGAATTGATGTACAGCGCAATGTCCTTCTCGGGGTTGTCCGCCTCGAGAAACAGCAGTTGCGCGACAACCAGGCTCGCCATCTGGTCCGTCACCGGTTCCACCAGGAAGATGATGCGTTCGCGCCGCAGCCGCGAATAGACGTCGTAGGCACGTTCGCCGCGTCCGGAGTGTTCAATGGCGGTTGGCACGAGGCCGAGGTTGTGGGGATTTGTGTGGGGACTCATTTCGCTGCGGTTTCTTTGTTTTTGCCGATATCGCTTGAGGATGGAAGCGAAGATGCATGCCTCAGCCGATATGACGCACGAGGTCATCCGTGCGTGACGCCCGTTCACTCGATATATTTTTGCCTGGGACTGTCACATTCGCGTGGCGCCAGCCGTCAGGCCGTTACAGAGTGAAAGCACGTCATTGAGGGGGCGAATTCAACCGGTCGTCGCAACATCTCGAAATTTGGAGGTGTTAAATAAATGGGGCGACCGCGGGGCTGGGGCTCGCATACTTGAACCCTGCAGATGCAAGCTTGCAATGGTCAGGCGTTCTTCAGGCTGCAGTTGCTGGTAAGAAAGTTTTTCGGACATTGCGACACCTTATACGAGACAGGTGTTGCAGTTCACATTTGAGGCCGCCCAGCACAAGAAACGCCAACGGACTGACAATAGGCAAAACCATCCGATAAACAAGTCGAGCCGCTTTTCGAGCCGCACGCCTCAACAAAGACGCCTTAACCGGTTGCGATCAGCTATCGGCTTCAGCCATTTGCCTTCGCCTCCACACCAAAGTACGCGTCGAGGATGGCGTGCGGATCACCGGCCATTTTGACTTTGCCGTGCTCAAGCCAGAGCACGCGATTGCAGGTACGCGCAATCAGCTGTCGCGAGTGCGATGCGATCACGAGAATATTCGTCGCCTTGACCAATTCGGTCATGCGTATTTCGGCCTTATGCTTGAACCCCTCGTCGCCCACCGATAACCACTCGTCCATCAACAGGATTTCGGGACGAACAATAGTCGACACAGCAAACGCCAGACGCAGATGCATACCAGTCGAATATGTCCTCATGGGCATGTCCACAAAATCGCCCAGTTCGGAGAAGTCAATGATCTCGTCGATTTGCTTCTTGATATGCGAACGCGGCATGCCGAGTAACGCTCCGCGCATGAAGATGTTTTCGCGTCCAGTGGCCTCGGGATCAGTGCCAAGCGATATGTCGATCAGCGAGCCAATCTCACCCTCGATACGGGCGCTTCCTAACGATGGTTCATACACACCGCCCAGCAAGCGCAGCAATGTGCTCTTCCCCGCACCGTTGTGACCCAACAGGCCAACGCGATCGCCATCGCGCAAGGTGAAACTCAATCCCTCGAGTGCACGCACTACTACGCGCCCGTTCTTGTCCGCGCCGATTTGTCCACCTGTCGCAACCTGCATCAGCCTTTTCTTGAGCGACCTGCCATTTGCGTTATAAATTGCAAAATCAACGCACACGTTCTCGAATTCGATAAATGCCATAAATTCTGTCTTTGTTACAACCAGTAAGCGATACGCCGCTTATAACGTCCGTAAAGCGCGATTGCGAATAACCATCCCGCCAGCGCCAATGCACATGCAACCACCCAGCTTATTGTCGCGGGAAAATCTCCAAGCAGCGGCGCGCGCACAATTTCCAACAGGTGATACATTGGGTTAAGGTCCAGCAGATACAAGCCGGCATTTTTGGGCAGATTCTTCGGCATCCACATTATTGGCGTCAGATAGAACACGACTTGGAGAACGCTCCCGACAATCTGTGCGAGATCGCGATAGCGCGTGCACAGGAGAGCAAGAATTAGCGCTACCCAGGTTAAATTGACCAGCAGCAGTAAAAGGCCTGGTATAGCGAGAAATGCCGTCAGATAAAGAGGCTTCCCAACCGCAAGCAAGATAATCGGGAATATGACAACATTATGCCCAAGAATTAATATATTCCGCCAGATCATCCGAAGGATATGGACAAACAGCGGAATAGGTAGTTGTTTAATGATCCCTTCGGCAGCAATAAAACCAGTACACCCCTCTGAAATAACCGTAGATATGAAACTCCACAAAATAATACCGATCGCAACAAACGGAAAAAATTCCGTCATCGGTGATTTGAAAATTGTACCGAACACAATGCCGATCGTGCCGATCATCACACCCATGCTGATAGTCAGCCAGAGTGGGCCGAGCGCTGAACGCCTATAACGCTGGCGCACATCCTGCCAGCTGAGCATTCCTACCAACGAGTAACGTCTTGTCGCTGCTGCGATATCCGACAATGCACTTAAAGTGGGACTCTTACGCATATAAAAGCAAATTCTCGAAAAAAGTTCCGCGATTTTAGACGGGGATGGGTTCGGGGTCCACCAACTTTGTTGACTATGGTAGCGTTGGTGCCGCGCTATTGTCATTCGACCCGACAACTTTGGTGTTCGAGCCTACGTCTGGCTCACCATACGGCAAAATTTGCGCGTTTGGCTGCACTACCATAAAGAGACTTCCAGCAGCCTGGACCCGCTTCAGCGTCATCGACGGATTGCAGGGGTGGATGGTCCAATTTAGCGTGCCTGCGGTCAACTAATCGTTGCAGGAGCGCGACCATCCAAATGCGATTCAAGCGAGCTTCAGACCATTTCAATCGACCAATTGATATGATAATCCGCTTCCTAAATGCTGTGCCCATATCCGAAAGCAATAACAATGCATCACTGGTCGGATTATTTGACAACCAGTTCTAGTGAGTCAAAATCGGAAATTTTTAAGCGTTCTCTTCAAATACGGTTCTATACCAGAGCCTCATGTTTTCAACTTACAGATCATTTAATATTTTTAAATTTATTATGTCAAAGGAAACAAATCAACATATCCGTTTCTCGTTCTGTTAGCTGACCACATAAAAACGGTTACTAAATATTTCCCCTCATTAATTACCGTCATGGGACTTCAAGGAAGCTGGATTAGTCCGTGATATCTGACATCGAGCCCCTTCCCGATGCTAATTATCAGATTAGCTGCCCTGCGCCTCGTCATGCCTAGACTGATACACACGCTTGTTTGGTTTTGCTCTTCCACAAGAATCCTGGCACAACCGTAAGCGCGAGTTTCTACACACGTAGCTTCGATGTTTAAGAGGGGTCACGATTGCGTCCGCAATAACAACTTGCGGACGCAATCCATCATCAAGAATGACTTGAGCTTTTTGCCTTTGCGGATGACCCGTGTTGGTGCTGGAGGCAAACGCAGCTTCGACCCGGCAGACAAGCAGAGGCTGATCGATGTCTGCTTAGAACCGGGAGCATCGTTGTCGGGCCTAGCCCTGAAGGCTGGGGTGAATGCCAACCAGCTGCGCAAATGGGTTCGGCTGCGCGAACAGTCAAACGCCGCCGTGATGAAGGGCAACGTAGCGCTGGCACCATCAGCCTTCATGGCGGTCGTCGCGATCGATGACACAGTGCCAGTGCCGGTTTCATTACGCGCTGCACCGCGCGTATCAGTACCGGAGCCGGAGCCATCTCGTTTATCGCCACGATCAGGGGCGTCGGCCCGGCTGTCGGCGCAGTTGCCCAATAGCGTGAAACTTGAACTCGCATGTTCTGGCAAGGATGGCGCACTCGTGGTAAGCGCATATTTTTCGGCGAGTTCGAAACTGAGCAGGATATCTGTAAGCCTTACCAATCCTCGCCAGACAACGATATTGCCCGGAGGAGGATCATTGGCTCGGGCCAGATAGCCACCCAGTTGGGCAAGTTT
>LGTG01000284.1 GCA_001190015.1 Candidatus Burkholderia crenata | reverse complement strand
GGCTTCTTCCGATGCACGCTTTCGACCGCTTCTGTTCGTCATCGCCGTCCCTTATCAACTAATCTTGCAACGACGTTAACAGAAAAGATTCCTTATTAACAGAGAATCGTAGAAAAATATGGGTAATTGCAAGCAACACCGGTGGTTTACCTCTATATGGACCGGATCCGCATCTGGTCGGAGGAACGGCGCGTGCGCAGGGATCAGGCAGGGCCGGCTCGTGTCGTTTAGTAAGGAGGTTTGCTCGCGGGGGCAGGCGTTTCCCGAGTGCATGGATTCCAAAAATCGCTTACCGTTTTAGCTCCTGCCCACAAACAGAAGGAGTGAACCAGCAATGAAAGTCCTGCTTATCGGCGCGCACGGCCGGACCGGCCGCCACATTGCACCGCAACTACGCGCCGCGTCCCTCCCCTTCAAAGTCTTGCTGCGCAAATCCGCACACCGTGGTGAGTTCACCGCACTCGGTGCCGAAATAGTACTCGGCGATCTGACACACGATTTCTCCCATGCATTCGACGACGTCACGCACGTGATCTGCGCCGCCGGATCAGCGGAAAACGAAGGCGTGAACGAGGAACGCGCGATCGATCGCGACGCTGTCCAGCGCACCGCCGACTACGCAAAACGCCGCCGGACAAAGCAACTGGTGGTTATCAGCGCGCTCTCCGCGTACTGGCCAAAATCCAGTCCGCTTGCGCTCAAGCACTACTCGAAAATGAAGCGCGAAGCCGACGACTATGTCCAGGCAAGCGGCGTCCCGTACGTGATCTTGCGGCCAGGACCGCTCTCCGACGACATTAGCCGTGGCACGATCGCGCTCTCCGCGCAACGCACCGCAGATGCAGCACCCGTTTCACGCGAAGATGTCGCGCGCATCACGGTGGAATGCATCAAACGCGATGTGCGCGACGAAGTGATCGGGTTTGTTGGCGGCGAAGTGCCAATAGACGACGTCCTCGACGCGCTTCAGACAGCCCCGACCAGCCGATAACCCACGCCCGTCTCGGTGACAATGTGCTCCGGCTGCTGCGCGGCATCGTGTTCAAGTTTCTGCCGCAGGTGCGCCATTTAGATGCGCAGATAGTGGTGGCTTTCCACATGCGGTGGGCCCCACACCTCGCGTAGCAACTGGCGGTGCATCAGCACGCGGCCGGCATGCCGCACCAGCATGGAAAGCAGCCGGTATTCGATGGGTGTCAGATGCACAGGCGCACCGGCACGCGTGATCTGGCGCAGGCCCAGATCAATGACTACGTCGCCGAATTTCACCAAAGGCGATTCACTCGGCGCCCGCATCGAGAACTGCGACCTTCTCCTCTTCCTGCGTACGCGCCGACAACACGATCACCGGCAACTCGGTCCAGCTTCGCAGTTCGCGGATTACATCTAGCAGGCTGTTGAAAAGTGCCCCGCCATGAAGACCGAAGCAGTGTTCAAGAGGTTTGCACATGCAATTTGCTGCTGAATTGCGGGTTCGCCGAGTGGTTTTGGCAGGCAGTGCGCGCACGCCAGCCCGGCGCCGTACGGTGCTCGCACCATGGC
>LGTG01000283.1 GCA_001190015.1 Candidatus Burkholderia crenata | reverse complement strand
GTTAAAGATACCGCGAAGACTTCAACCGCCGAACCCCTTACACGTTATACCGTTAAACCTGCCCAACTGGGCGGCTATCTGGCCCGAGCCAATGATCCTCCTCCGGGCAATATCGTTGTCTGGCGAGGATTGGTAAGGCTTACAGATATCCTGCTCGGTTTCGAACTCGCCGAAAAATATGGGTAATCGCAAGAATTGCTCCACCGCCAGCGTGACCACAAGCCGTGACGCCAGGATCTGACTCTCGGCAACGGCGGTCGACTTCAAGTCGAAGAGGGACGATACGTCGCCGAGCATGCTCTTCGCCGCCGAAGAGTCGGGACTTTCTTTCTACCTGGATCATGATGTCCGTCTGGTAGACAGGTTCGGTGGCGAACGCGTACAGGAGTCCGAGCGCCAGGCAGGCGCCAGTCACCATGGCGATCAGCCAGCGGCTCTCGATCATGACATCCAGGATCGTGACGAGATCAAGATCAGATCTTCTTCTTTATCGACCGAAGGCGATGGAGGACGTGTCATTAGATTCATTCAATTACGCCAAGGTAAGCAATGCGCCAGCAAGGAGAAAGTGCCTGCACAGGTCAGGCCGTGAGGGCGATACGTTGCGCCCATTCGTCGACGCCCGCTTCGATCAACGCAAGGCATTGCTCGAAGTCGGCGCGATTACCGCCGTAGGGATCGAAGATGTCGCGATCCTGGAACTCGCCAAGGCGAAACACCTTGCCGCGCGTGGCCCGGTAGGTCTCCTGGGTCACGCGCTTCTGGTCCGCGTCCATCACGAGGATTATGTCGACGCCGGAACAATGCGATGCACTGAGCTGGATCGCCCGATGCGCTTCAATGTCGATACCGCGCTCAAGCAGCAACTGGCGGCTAGCGGGTCCGCCGGCATGCTCGAGAGCGCGCCCAGTCCCGCCGAGAGCACCTGGTACTCGGGCAAGTGCGCGCAGGAGTCCCGCGGCCATCGGGCTGCGGCAGATATTTCCAATGCAGACAGTCAGGATCGAACGGATCATGCGTCAGTTGCCTTGTGCTGTGCGTTGCAGGTAATAGGCGCCAGTCGTACTGCCGACGAGCGGCGTAATGAAGCGATCCCAGTGGACCACGCCCGATGTGTCGACGTACACCACGTCGTCACTCCGGAGCTGGAAGCTGCTGGCCTAGCGACATGGCGGAAGGCGACTTGCTGTCGAGGTGATACACGACCGGCAGCGCGCCATCCACGTGCCGCCGGATCACATAAATCTCGCTCGCGTCTGCGGTGACCTGACTCACGCCGCGGCGTCGCCCAGTGCGTCGCTCAACGTCAGGCGGCCGTCGTTTCGGAACGGCACGGGACTTGGCTTGCCGACTTCGCCCATCACGACCACGCGGTGTTCAAGCAGCGGCATGCGGATCACATCGCCGTCCTTGATCGCAATGGCCGTCGTGCTCAAGCCCTTCGCGTGGAGTTCAGTCAGGTCGATATCGTAGGTCTTCTCGCCGCGCGTCAATTGAATGCGTGACCGGTCGCCCGTCGGTGCAATACCGTCGGCCTGGTTCAGCATCTCCGCGAGCGTGGCTGGAACGTCGGTGATCGCCTTCACACCGGGCGTGCGGACTTCGCCCTCCACATACGCCTTCTGACTACGGTAGCCGACCACCCGCACCGTGACCTGCGGGTCGGTGATCGCCCTGGTCAGCTCGCGTGTTGCGATGCTCTGCAACTCCCGCTCGCTGAGCCCTTCGGCGCGCAGGCCCTTGACGTAGGGAAACTGCAGCTGACCATTTTCATCGACGACATAACCCGGCACGCTTTGTGATGCCATGCCGGCGCTGCCCGGCATGGCGCCGTTGGTGCGCTCAATGTCGTAGGTCAGGTTCGGCATGACCAGCTCCGGGCGGTCCCACACGATGATCGACAGCACGTCGTGGCGGCCGATCCGGTAGGGCTTCGGTTTGCCGATGAGCGCTGCCATAGCGGGTATCGGCCGTGAGCTGTTCGCGCCGGTAAGCAGGTCGCGCTGGATCAGCGCGAACGTGATCGGCGTGACGATCTGGACCGAATTCCGGTTACTCGGATCGACCGGTTTGGACGCGTCGAATTTCATGCCGGGTGCGAACACACACCCCGCCGAGCAACATGCAGGCAGACGACAGAACCGCGATCAGTTTCGACGACACAACAATTTTTTTCATAGTCGACAGATTGGATGGTGCAACCGATGCAGGCGGCCGATCGACCGTGCCTGCATCGGCGATCGAACCACGTGCGCTCTATTCTGGACCAGTGATCGCGAGCGTTGGCGGTAAGAACCACAGGTTGCGTGGGTTGCTCTCGTCCGTGAGGTCATACAGCGGAAACTGGCGCGCAAGCTTGGCCCTGCCGTCGCGGGTAAGCGGCGACCAGCGGATGGCCGCGACGCCGGCCGTTGAATGCGTGAACAGCGCATCGAATGGAATCGTCACGTAGATGCCCTTGTCAAAGCTCCCTTCTCCGAACTGGCTGCTCGATACGTTGGTCTTGGTCGCATAAACGCCTATGCGCACGCCGTTGCGGAACACCCGGCTGATGTCGAGCGTCACGCCCCGGTCTTTCGCCAGGTACTCTCCAAACACTCAGGTCGACCTGCACGCCTTGCCAGTCGGTGTCCCAGTAGAGGGTCACGTTGCCGGTGGTCACCGAGTAGTCCCGCAACGCGAAGTCCTGCCGGAAGTCCCGCTGCCGGACCCGGTTCACATCGACACCGAGTGCAAGCGGACTCGACCACGGCCTATACAGCCACTCGCCGTCCACGCCCGCGAACATGCTCTCCAGATAGCCGCCGTAGACGCTGTATAGTACTGGTCGCGGCCAAGCGCGCCCACGTGCGTCAGTTGCAGCAGCGGCATGGTGAAACGCGACGTCGTCAGATACTCGCGAAGGTAAGTCCGCACACGCGGCAGCGAACTCGGCGCCGTGTAGGTGAACTTGTCGTAGTTGTCGACGAGGCCCAGGTTCAGGTTGCCGGCAAGCCACGTATCGCGGCGCAAGCGTGTTTCGGCATACGCATTCAACGACAACTGGTACAGCACGAATCCGTTCGGCCCGCCGAGCGTCTGCTGATATGCCGGGCCGACCGACAAGGTGAAGCGTTTCGGCGCCTGCTGGTAAATGTCCGTGTACCGGCGAATTCAACCGGTCGTTGCAACATCTCGAAATTTGGAGGTGTTAAATGGGGCGACCGCGGAGCTGGAGCTCGCAACAAACCGGGAGGCCAATGATGCCATCGCCGGGCAGGCCAGGTGTCAATCAGTTTGAGACGAAGCAAGCGTTCTGGAAATTTATTGCCGAGGGAATGGAAAGTGACGCTGCG
>LGTG01000282.1 GCA_001190015.1 Candidatus Burkholderia crenata | reverse complement strand
CGGCCTCCCGGTTTGTTGCGAGCCCCAGCCCCGCGGTCGCCCCATTTAACACCTCCAAATTTCGAGATGTTGCAACGACCGGTTGAATTCGCCAACAGCGTGTTGCCCATCGCCTACTTTGACCAGTTGGGTTTGCCTCGACTCATAACCTCAACTTCTCGAACCGCCCGGTGCGGACCCGCATGCCGGGTGGTGTGGCAGGGGTACGGCCTTATGGTCGTCCCCTATGCCGATCTCGCACACAAAAATTCAGACACTCCCATTAACCTGGCTGTAGCGTAATTCTTTGCCGTGCCCGGCACCCCATTCACCGGCCCGATGCTGCCACAAGCCGTTGGTACAGAGTGACGTACGCGTCCGCCATCTTATCGGCGGTAAATATTGCCTTGAACCGAGCCCTGGCATTAACTCCAAACCGCGCCGTCAAGGACTCGCCCTCCCAGAGCTTGCCCATGGCCTGCCTGAGCGCCCCTGGGTCACTCGCCCGCACCACGAGCCCTGTCTCCCCATCCACGTTCAAATACGACGTTCCGGTGCCGATCTCCGTCGATATCATCGCCTTCCCGAACATCGCCGCTTCAAGCAACGAGATCCCGAACGCCTCGGAGCGCAAATGCGACGGAAATGTCAGTGCATGACAGAGTGTGAGCAGGGCGATCTTGTCGTCGTCACCTACCGGCCCGACAAAGTCCACATTGTCCAGCTTCAACCGTTCCGCCTGCGCCCGCAGCTCCCGCTCGACTGGCCCCGACCCAACGATCACCACCCGGAAATCCGTCCCCGGCAGCGCATCGAGCAGTATGTGCAGACCCTTGTAATACCGGAGATTGCCGACAAACAAAAAAAACTTCGGCCCGGCGCGCTCATGCCAGTACCGCAACCTTTCGGCCGTGGGCGCCGCATACGATGCCTCGTCCAGCCCGATCGGAATCACCTCGACCTTGCCGCGATACCGCTGCAACACCTCGCTCGTCGCCAGATAGTTCGGTGACGTTGCCACGATCTTGTCCACGCTCGCCAGGAACCTGTCCCGCAGCGGCTTGTAAAACTGCAGCAATACCTTTTGCCGTACGATGTCCGAGTGATATGTGACGATCGACGGTTTGCGTACACGCGAAGCGAAGTGCACGACATCGGCAAACGGCCAGGGGAAGTGGTAGTGGATCAGGTCGGCCTGTTCGGCCAGGTCGCGAAAGCGCCGGAACGCCGCGAGCGAGAAGGCCGACGACGCAATCTCGACATCGAGCTTCGCGCGGTGATGCAGGTGATCGCCGAAGTCAACCGTGCTCGTGTCTTTGGACACGGTCAACACCTCGCTGGTCACGCCACGTTTCGCGGCGCCCGAGCAAATCTGGCCAATCAGTTCTTCGACGCCACCCATCGAATCAGGCTTGTACGTCTTATAGAAGTGTAAAACGCGCATAGATCCCGCTGAGGGGGTGCCGGCGGTGTGTTCCAACTTTCAGCCGGCGATAAAGCGAGCAAAGCGCCCGCCGGGCATTTAACCTTCCTCGGCGGCGGTGCTAAAGACGCTACAGACAATCAGGCCGGCACGCGCCCATAAACGTCCTCGAAGCGGACGATATCGTCTTCACCCAGGTATTCGCCGCATTGCACCTCGATCAGCATGAGATCCATCACGCCCGGATTGATGAGGCGGTGCTTGTGGCCGGCGGGAATGTAGGTGGACTCGTTCGGCTGCAGCGAGATGATCTGCTCGCCGTTGACAATGTCGGCGCAACCGTTCACCACGATCCAGTGCTCGCTACGGTGATGGTGCATCTGCAACGACAACTGCGCGTTCGGCTTCACCACAATGCGCTTCATCTTGAAGCGATCGCCCTCTTCGAGCACAGTGTATGTGCCCCACGGACGATGCACCGTTCGATGGAGCCTGTAGGCATCGTGATTGACCTTCTTGAGCTTGGCGACGATCTGCTTCACGTCCTGCGCCCGGTCACGCGATGCAATCAGCAACGCGTCAGCGGTATCCACTACGATCAGGTCCTGCACGCCCACCGCACCGATCATGCGGCCGTCTTCGCTGCGGATGAAGCAGTTGTCGACTTCGTACAGCTCGGCTTCGCTATGAATGCGGTTGCCGCGTGCGTCCGGTGCGGTGAGTTCGCTGATGGACAGCCACGAGCCAATGTCGCTCCAGCCCATTTCGCACGGCACCACGTTGACGTTGTCCGAGCGTTCCATGACCGCATAGTCGATGGAAATGTCTTCCGCACGGCTGAATTGCGCGCCATCAAGTTCGACGGTGTAACCGTCTTTCGAGGTACTGCGTTTCGCATCGATAACCGCATCAATAGCCGGATCCAGCACGGTCGGCGCGTACTTCCCGAGCTCGGCGAGCATGGTCTCGGCGGTAAAGCAGAACATGCCGGCGTTCCACAGATGCCGGTCATCGGCGATGAGTTCCTGAGCCACGGCCAACTGCGGCTTCTCGACGAACTGCACGACCTTGTGCACGGCGTCCGCGCCGGGCAGCGGCTTGCTTTCGAATTCGATGTAGCCGTAGCCCGTTTCGGGCTTCGTCGGGCGGATGCCGAACGTGACAATGCGACCTTCCTGCGCCGCACGCGCCGCGTGCTGAACGGCGGCGCCGAATGCGGCCTCGTCTTCCACGAGCTGGTCTGCGGGCATCACGAGCATGATCGCGTCCGCGCCATGCTGCTGGTGCACGACTTCCGCTGCTACGCCAATAGCCGCCGCGGTATTGCGAGCGGACGGTTCCAGGATGAAACCGAGCTGGCTAACGCCCGATTTGGCTTCAACGCACTCGTCTTTCGTCAGGAAATACGTTTCGCGATTCGTAACGATAACCACTTCATTGGCGTTCGCCACATGCGATGCGCGCAGAAATGTCTTTTGCAGCAGGCTCTGCCCATCGGCGAGTTTTAGCAGCGGCTTGGGGAAGGCTTCGCGGGACACCGGCCACAGGCGGGTACCTGCGCCCCCACAAATAATGACGGGAATGATGTTCATTGAACGGCTCGAAAATGACTGAATTGGGGCAGGGAATCGGAGATTTTAGCGGATTTCAAGACATTGGTGCCCAATCTCGGAACATCTCGTTACCGTTGTTGCAGCAATCGAAGCCGCTACGGCTCGCGGCGAGCCGAAGGTTTTGATATCTTATGCGGACGACTTCTATCGCTTGCTGCATAAGCTTTGCGAACGGTCGGTGTGTTAAATTCCGAGGTTGCGTCCGGGTGCGTAAAGCATCCCTAGCCGCTGCGGGGACAGGGTATCCGGCAGGAAAATCTGTCCAATCGATCAGGAAAATAGGACAGATGCAGTAAGTAGGCAGGACCATGAGCGGGGTCATGAGTGGGGACCACTAACGACCTCGCCCCAAGCGGATTTCATCCCGGCGGTAAGAGCTTGAAACATATTCGTATGCAACGGTCGATGACGGGCTAAACCGCCATCGCAGTCCTTGCCTTGTTTACTACGCTAACTAAACGCTAACGCATGAAACTGCTCTTCGATCTCAACTCGCTTCGTCCACCGAGGAGCGGCGTTGGCTATTACACGCAGCATCTGCTGGAAGGATTGCGCGATGAGCCGGATGTGGAGGGGCTGGCGGGCTGGGTGGGCGCGGAGCGTTTCGAAGGCGCGCGTTTGCTCGCGTTGATCAATCAACGCGTGGCGCTGCGCAAGGGTGTGCAGTTCAGCGAGGGTATAGCGGCGCAGGTGCTGCAGAAGGCGCGAAGCCTGCCCGGTTTATATCGCGGAAGGACAGTCGTGCGGGCAATCAAGTCGCGTGAAGTTCGCGCCGACTTCGCCCGCCGCGGGTATGTGTATCACGAGACCAACTTCGTGGCCTCGCGGTACAAGGGCCCGACGGTCGTGACCATTCACGACCTGTCGCATCGACGGCATCCGGAGTTTCATCCGCGCGTGGCGGTGGAATACCTGGATCGCGAGTTGCCAAAGACGCTGCGGCAAGCGCAGGTCGTGATCGCGGACAGTCACTACACGAAGAACGATATCGTCGAGATTTACGGCGTCCCTGAATCCAAGGTCGTCACCATTCATCTGGGCGCGGAAGCGGCGTTCCGGCCGTATTCCTCGGAGTCATGCGCCGAGGCGCTCACCGATCTTGGCCTGAAGCATCGTGGATTTGTGCTGTCCGTCTGCACGCTGCAGCCGCGCAAGAATCTGCAGCGGCTGGTTGAAGCGTTCGCGCAACTGCCCGCGGAGATACGCAGCACCTTTCCGCTGGTGCTGATCGGTGCGGATGGCTGGAAGAATTCCGCGCTGATGCGCGTGATCGAACTGCTCGCTCGTGATGGCCAGGTCGTGGTGCCCGGCTACGTGCCGCGGGCAAATTTGCTGAAACTGTATGCATCGGCGGCATTGTTTGCCTATCCGTCGTTATTCGAGGGATTCGGCCTGCCCGTCGCCGAAGCCATGGCGAGCGGCGTGCCCGCGCTGACGTCGAACCTGACTTCGTTGCCGGAAGTATCGGCCGGGGCGACGTGGGAGGTGGACCCGTATTCCATCGACGACATCGCGGCCGGCATGGAGCGCCTGCTCGACGATCCGGCTCTGCGCGACGAACTCATCGCCAAGGGTTTGCGGCGTGCCGCCGACCTGACTTGGGAGGCGACCGTCGCCCAGACGTGCGCGGTATATCGCGGATTGTCGGCATGAAGCTGCAGAGATCGCTGTCATGCGAGTAATTGTTACGGGGGCCAACGGTTTTGTGGGTCGCGCGACCTGCGCGGCGCTCTCCGACGCGGGCCACGACGTGACTGCGCTCGTGCGCCGGCCGGGTGGCTGCAGGTCGTTGGACCGTGGGCGCGTGCACGAACAAGTCATCGCCGACGATAACTTCGCCAGTCTCACCGCTTTGCCTGCTGCCGACGTGCTGATTCATCTTGCCGCGCGCGTCCACGTGATGAAGGACAGCGCTGGCGACCCGCTCGGCGAGTATCGCGCGGTCAATGTGGAGGGCTCGCTGAACGTGGCGCGTGCAGCGTTGCGCGCGGGCGTGAAGCGGCTGGTTTTTATAAGCAGCATCAAGGCATTGGGTGAAGGCGAACCAGGACGGCTATGGCGCGAGGACGATCCGCCTGCGCCCGCGGATCCTTACGGCATAACGAAGCTCGAGGCCGAACGGGCGCTGGCGGGCTTCGGCCGCGAGCAAGGCATTGAGGTGGTGGTGCTCCGCCCGCCGCTGGTCTACGGCCCGGGAGTGCGAGCTAATTTCGAACAACTGATGCGAGCCGTGGAGCGCGGTATCCCCTTGCCGCTCGGTGCAATCGATGCTCGTCGCAGCATGGTCTACGTGGGCAATCTCGCCGATGCCATCCGTTTCGTGGCGACGCGCCACGAGCCGACCAGCGGCGTGTTCCATGTCACTGACGGCGACGATCTCAGCGTCGCGCAGATGATCCGGGCACTGGCACAGGCTTTCAATAAGCCCGCGCGGCTGCTGCCGGTACCCGCTTCGTGGTTGTGTGCGGCGGGTGCACTGACGGGGCGCACGGCTCAGGTTGACCGACTGACTAGCCCGCTGCGCATGGACAGCACGCGCATGAGGACTAGCTTGGGATGGACGCCGCCCACCATGGTGGCCGAAGGCATTGTCCAGACGGTGCGTGCATTCCAGGAGGCGCGCTGATGACATTGCTGACGCCAATGCCGATGCTGTTGTTTTTCGCGGCTGGAATCGGGTGCGTGGTGAGCGCGGGGATTTTGCTGCTGCTATTGCTGCGTACCGGCTGGGCTTGGGACATTGCAGTCGATATCCCGAACCACCGGTCGCTGCACGTGCGTCCCGTGCCGCGTGTGGGCGGCTGGGGGGTCATGCCGGCCATGCTGCTCGCCGTTGCATTGTGCGCACCATCCTTTGGCTGGATCGCGCTGGGGGCATTGTTGCTGGCCATAGTGTCCCAGATCGATGACCGGCGGGGCTTGCCGGCACGCGTGCGCTTCGCCGCGCATCTGATCGTGGTGACTGCGGCCGTCGCGTGGAGTGCGGTGGATATTTCCTGGTGGCTTGCGCTGCTTGCCGTCGTGGCGCTCGTCTGGGTGGTCAATCTTTACAATTTCATGGACGGTTCTGATGGTCTTGCGGGCGGCATGGCCGTGTTCGGTTTCGGTTTTTACGCTGTTGCAGCGTTGATCTTGCAGCCAACGCTGGCGGTGGCTGCGGCGGCGGTAGCCGGCGCAGGATTTGGCTTCTTGATTTTTAATCACCATCCGGCCAAGATATTCCTCGGCGATGCCGGTTCTATCCCGCTTGGATTCCTGGCCGGGGTGCTGGGCTTCTGGGGTTGGCAGCACGGCGTCTGGCCGATCTGCTTCCCTGCGCTGGTGTTTGCGCCTTTCGTCGCCGACGCCACCGTGACACTGGCGCGCCGTCTCGCGCGGGGCGAGAAAGTGTGGCTGGCACATCGCGAGCATTATTATCAGCGTCTAGTGAGACTGACTGAAAGCCATGTCCGCGTGGCTATGGCGTATTACTTGCTCATGTTGGGCAGCGGTTGCGTTGCGCTCGTAGCACTTCGCGTGCCGCTCACGGTCCAATGGACCTTGTTCGGGGCGTGGTACGTTGTTCTGGCCTTGGTTGGCTGGCAGATCGACCGCCGTTGGCGGCAATTCATCCTCACTCAAAGTAACGGTAACGATGCGAATTAAGCCTTCGTGGCTCTCGATTACGGCATTCGGCTTCGACCTCGTAGCGGTTGCCGTGGCGTGGCTTGCCGCGTATGCGCTGCGCTTCAATTGCTCGGTTCCTGACGATTTCTGGCACGGCGGCATCAACGCGCTGGTGTGGGTCGTCGTGATCTACGGGCTGATGTTCCGAATCTTCGGGCTGTATCGCGGCATGTGGGTGTTTGCTAGCTTGCCCGACCTGATGCGGATTTTCAAGGCGGTCATCAGCGGCGCGTTGATCGTGATGATCGGTGCAGCGATGCTTCAGCCTTTGCCCATCATTCCCCGTTCCGTGCTGATCGTGTCGCCGTTGCTGCTGTTCATGGCAACGGGCGGTTCGCGCGCGCTTTATCGTGCGATCAAGGAGTTCTATCTATATGGCGGGTTGAGCGGCAAAGGCAAACCGGTGATCGTGCTCGGCGCGGGCACGGCCGGCGCGAATCTCGTGCGCGAGCTGGCCCGCTCCAGCGAATGGCGTCTCGTGGGCCTGCTCGATGACGATCCCGCCAAACGCGGTCGCGAAATCCTCGGCCACAAGGTGCTTGGATCGATCAGCGAACTGCCGCTGTGGGCGGAACAACTCAAGGCCGACACGGCGATCATCGCGATTCCATCGGCATCGGTGGATGCGCAGCGGCGTGTGGCGACCATGTGCGTTCGCGCTGGCGTGAAGGCAATGGTGTTGCCCGCGCTCACCGTGCTTACGCAAGGTCAAGCATTCCTCTCACGGGTCCGACAGATCGACCTGGAAGATCTGCTCGGCCGTGAGCCGGTGAAGATTGACATGCCGCACGTCGAGGCGTTGCTGCATGGGCGCGTAGTAATGGTCACGGGCGCAGGCGGCTCGATCGGTTCGGAGATGTGCAGGCAGATCCTGCGTTTCTCGCCGGCGCAACTGGTAGCCTACGACCTGAGCGAATACGCAATGTACCTGCTCATCGAAGAATTGCATGAGCGGTTTCCTGATCTGTCGGTGATCCCGGTGATTGGCGATGCGAAGGATTCGCTGCTGCTCGATCAGACCATGTCGCGCTTCGCTCCGCATATTGTGTTTCACGCGGCTGCGTACAAGCACGTGCCGTTGATGGAAGAGCAGAACGCATGGGCCGCGGTGCGCAACAACGTGCTGGGCACGCTGCGCGTGGCGCGCGCGGCTATCCGTCATCACGTCAGCCATTTCGTGCTGATCTCCACCGATAAAGCCGTCAATCCGACTAACGTGATGGGTGCGAGCAAGCGCCTGGCCGAGATGGCCTGCCAGGCGTTGCAGCAGACGGCGTCGCACACGCAGTTCGAAACGGTGAGGTTTGGTAACGTGCTGGGCAGCGCGGGCAGCGTGATCCCGAAGTTCCAGCAGCAAATTGCAAAGGGCGGGCCGGTGACGGTGACGCATCCGGAAATCACGCGGTTCTTCATGACGATTCCTGAAGCTTCGCAACTGGTGTTGCAGGCGTCGAGCATGGGCCGAGGCGGCGAGATCTTCATCCTGGATATGGGTGAGCCGGTAAGGATTGTGGATCTGGCGCGCGATCTGATCCGGTTGTACGGTTTCACGGAGGAGCAGATCCGGATCGTGTTCACGGGCTTGCGGCCGGGCGAGAAGCTGTATGAAGAGTTGCTTGCGGATGACGAAACGACCACACGCACACCGCATCCAAAACTGCGGATCGCCCAGGCGCGCGAGGTACCGAATCACTTCCTCGATGAATTGCTGCCGTGGCTAATGCAGCATCGCGTGTTGGCTGACGATGAAGTGCGGTGTGACCTGCGTCGCTGGGTACCTGAGTATCAGACAACCATGCCGCCGATGTTGACGGGTGTCCCGTCGGTTCGAATCGGTTGAGGTTACTCAACAGATGATGTCCTACGATTGCTTGTTGGGGTGGAACGACCGCAACGAATCTGCTACACCGAAACTCGCTTCGTAGCGCGATCAGCAAACAGTCGGCAGTGCAGGACTTTCGCTCGCTCCCTTCCGCATACACGTGCCAATAGAGACCATTCATATACGAACCGTAGTGGTCTAATTTCCTCGGCTAGTTCGATAGTAGGACAATCCTAAAATCGAAGATGGAAGCGAGAAGACCAGACGGCGCCGACGATTTGACGCCAGCTTCAAGTTAGAAGCGGCAAAGATGGTCCGAAAGCAAGGTCTCTCGATGTTTGAAGTTGGGCAGGCGATGGAAGTGTCACAGATGGAATGATCGAATGATCCGTCCGTACGATCGGATAAGACAAATCCATATAAAGTTAGCTATAACGAGCGGTGGCCCCGTTCGGTCGGACAGTTTTTTTAGATTTTTAAGTGGGGCGCCGGGTGGTCAATGCTGCCGTCATTATCGCGGGCAGCATCGCGAAGTAACGGGCGTACGGACCGATACGCTTGAATGAGGTCTCTTTTGGTTGTACCAGGTGAGGTCTTAGGTTCAAGCAGTCATTGCAACACCATCATTTAGGTTGCGAATATTAACTCTTCAAATGCCTCGGCTAGTGTCTTCCAATCGAGGGCTTTGCGTGGTCTGCAATTAAGCGCGTTCGCAACTGCGTCGAGTTCTCGCTCGGAGTATCGACTAATGTCGGTGCCTTTAGGGAAATACTGTCGGAGCAGCCCGTTAGGGTTTTCGTCAGTCCCGCGCTGCCACGGACTTCGTGGATCACATAAATAAATCGACAAACCTGTGTCGATCTTTAGCTGCGCGTGTTGCGCCATTTCG
>LGTG01000281.1 GCA_001190015.1 Candidatus Burkholderia crenata | reverse complement strand
TGGCGTGGCTACTTCGGTTTCTGCGAAACACCCGGCGTGATTCGTAAACTGGATGAATGGATTCGTCAGCGTCTTCGCTGCTTCCTCTGGAAACAGTGGAAGCGCGGGCCGACTCGCTTCCAGGAACTTAGCGCACGGGGTGTGAACAGCAACCTTGCTGCCCAGACAACGGGCTCGCCGCACGGTGCCTGGCGCACCAGTTGCAGTCCGGCGCTCAACATTGCGCTGTCTAATCGTTATTTTCGGTCCCTTGGACTTCCCTCGGTTGGCCCGTCAGCCGGGTAACCGATCCGAACCGCCGTGTACGGACCCGTACGCACGGTGGTGTGGGAGGAATCGGGCCGCGAGGCCTGCCCCTATCCCGATCCCGCGCCCTGATCTCAAAAGGGCGCGGTCACCTGCAAAAAGCTACTGCGGAAAAACTTACGCTGCCAGCAGCGAGCGCAGCACGAACGGCAGGATCCCGCCGTGCTTGTAGTAATCCACTTCAATCGGCGTATCGATACGCAGCAACACCGTCACGCGCTGCTCGCTGCCGTCCTTGCGATGGATCACGAGCGTCACTTCCTGCTGCGGCTTGATATCGGACGTAAGGCCTTCGATATCGAACGTTTCTTCGCCCGTGATGTTCAGCGACTGGACGCTGTCCGTGCCCTTGAACTGCAGTGGCAACACGCCCATGCCGACCAGGTTCGAACGATGGATCCGCTCGAAGCTGCACGCCACGACAACCTTCACGCCGAGCAATTGCGTGCCCTTGGCAGCCCAGTCGCGCGATGAACCCGTGCCGTACTCTTCGCCGGCAAACACGATAGTCGGCGTGCCTTCGTCGATGTACTTCATGGCTGCGTCATAGATCGACATTTCTTCGCCGCTCGGCTGGGATATCGTCAGACCGCCTTCCACGCGGGAACCGTCTTCCTTCAGCGGGATCATCAGGTTCTTGATCCGTACGTTCGCGAAGGTGCCGCGCATCATCACGTCATGGTTGCCGCGACGCGAGCCGTAGCTGTTGAAGTCGGCCTTCTGCACGCCGTTCGCCTTCAGCCACACGCCTGCCGGCGAGCTTTCCTTGATCGAACCAGCCGGGCTGATGTGGTCGGTCGTGACCGAGTCACCGAAAATGCCCAGCGGACGCGCGCCCTTGACGGCCGGAATGCTGTCGGCCGGCGTCATCGAAAAGTCCTTGCCGAAGAATGGCGGCTCGGCAATGTAAGTGGACTTCGGCCAGTCATAGACTTGACCCGCTTCGCCTTCGATCTTGCTCCACAAGTCGCCGGTCTTCGTGAGTTCGGCGTAGTTCTTGCGGAATGCATCGGCGTCGAGCGCGTACTTCAGCAGCGCGTTGACTTCTTCGCTCGTCGGCCAAATGTCGCCGAGGAAGATGTCCTTGCCGTTCTTGCCCTTGCCGACCGGTTCCGTCATCAGGTCGACCGTCATGTTCCCGGCAATGGCGTAAGCCACGACCAGCGGCGGCGACGCCAGGAAGTTGGCGCGGATGTTCGGGTGAATACGCGCTTCGAAGTTACGGTTACCGGACAGCACGGCGGCTGCCACGATGTCGTTCTTCGTGATCGCGTCGTTCAGTTCCGGCGTCAGGTCGCCCGCATTGCCAATACACGTCGTGCAGCCGTAAGCGGCCAGCGTGAAACCGAGCTGGTCGAGGTACGTCAGCAGGTTGGTCTTCGTCAGGTATTCGGTGACGATCCGCGATCCCGGAGCCAACGACGTCTTGATGTGCGGTGCAACGGTCAAACCCGCTTCCACAGCCTTCTTGGCCAGCAGACCAGCAGCCAGCATAACGCTCGGGTTCGATGTGTTCGTGCACGACGTGATGGCGGCGATCAGGATGTCGCCGTTCTTCACATCGACCTTGTTAGTGGTCGTGTATTGCTTGTCCAGATCGGCAGCCTTCTTGCCGAAGCCGTTGTCGCTGACAGCCTTCGAGAACAGCTCGGTGAAGTTCGACTTCACATTGCCGATTTCGATCCGGTCTTGCGGACGCTTCGGACCTGCCAGCGACGGAGCAACCGTGCCGAGGTCGAGCGTCAGCGTCTTCGTGTAGTCGATCTCGCCGGCCTTCGGCACGCCGAACAGGTTTTGCGCCTTGAAATAGGCTTCGAACGCTTCGATTTCGGCTTCTATGCGGCCCGTGCCCTTGAAGTAGTCGATGGTCTTTTCATCGACCGGGAAGAAGCCCATGGTTGCACCGTATTCCGGCGCCATGTTGCCGATGGTCGCGCGGTCCGGCAGCGACAGCGACTTCGTGCCTTCGCCGAAAAACTCGACGAACTTGCCGACGACCTTCTCCTTGCGCAGCATTTCGGTAACGGTCAGCACCAGGTCGGTTGCCGTCACGCCTTCGCGAATCGTGCCCTTCAGCTCGACGCCGACCACGTCCGGCGTCAGGAAATACACCGGCTGGCCGAGCATGCCGGCTTCAGCTTCAATACCGCCCACGCCCCAGCCCACCACGCCAATACCGTTAATCATGGTCGTGTGGCTATCCGTGCCGACGAGCGTGTCCGGGTAATACACCGTGTCGCCGTCGACCGACCTCTTGTGCACGCCACGCGCCAGATATTCCAGGTTCACCTGGTGGACGATACCTACGCTCGGCGGCACGACCTTGAACGTATCGAAAGCTTGCATGCCCCACTTGATGAACTGGTAGCGCTCGTTATTGCGCTGGAATTCCAGCTTCATGTTCAGGTCGAGCGCGTCTTTCTGACGGAAGTAATCGATCTGCACCGAGTGATCGACCACCAGGTCGACCGGCACGAGCGGCTCGATTGCCTTCGGGTCCTTGCCTGCGCGCTTAGCGCCGCCACGCATGGCTGCAATATCGGCGAGCAGCGGCACGCCGGTGAAGTCCTGCAGCACGACGCGCGAGACGACGAACGGGATTTCGTCGGTACGATCCGCGACCGGCTTCCAGTTCGCCAGTTGCTTGATGTGTTCTTCGCCGATCTTCTTGCCGTCGTAGTTGCGCAGCACCGATTCCAGCACGAGGCGGATCGAAACCGGCAGGCGTTCGATCTTGACGTTCAGCGCCTTTCCGAGCGCGGGCAACGAATAGTACTTGCCTTTGCCGGAACCGCTGTCGAATTCCTTGAGCGTTTTGTGGAGATTGTGGGCCATGTTTTTTTCCCTTGGTTTAAACGAGGAAATACCTTCGAAACGTGTGATCTAAAAGCGGGTGACGAATGCTGACTAAATCACGTACAAGTCAACATATTCATTGACCGGCATTGCTTCGAGCGCTGCCTGATCCAGCGATACCGAGAGGATCGCCTCTTACTCCTTGGCTGGGAAACGCCATGCGAGGTTCAACTTAAACTTCTCGACCAGAAGGGGGATGCCCTCCTCGCGACGCCGTTTGTGTCCTATCGGGTATTCGACGACCACTTCGTCGAACTTGCTGCCGTCGTTGAACTCGACGGTCAGCGCATTGGCGATCGAACGCTTCTCCGGATCGTGATAGTCCTTGGTGAATTCTGGGTCTTCCACGCATTCCATCTTCGCACGCAAGATATCGATGTGCTGATCCTTTGCCACCGAATCTTCGTAATCGGAAAGCGGCCAGGCGGCCATAGATCAATGGCACGGCGATCATGTATTGAATGCAGTGATCGCGGTCGGCGGGGTTATCGAGCGGACTTTTTTTATCGATGATCCGAATCGCCGCTTCGTGTGTGCGGATCGTGATCTTCTTGATGTTTCAACCTTCTTACCCGTTTCCGCGAGCTTGCCGTGCAAGGTCATCGCGGCTTCCACTGCGGTTTGCGAGTGGAATTCAGCCGGGAACGAGATCTTGAAGAGCACGTTCTCCATCACGTACGAACCGTACGGGCGCTGGAACTTGAACTCGTTGCCCTTGAAGAGCACGTCGTAAAAGCCCCATGTTTTAGCGGTCAGAACCAACGGATAGCCCATCTCGCCGGTCTTCGCGATCAACGCGAGACGCACGGCGCGCGAGGTTGCATTGCCTGCTGCCCACGACTTGCGCGAGCCGGTATTCGGCGCATGCCGATATTGCGCAGCGAATGACCATCGACGAAGGCCAGGGAAACGGCATTGATCAACTCATCGCGCGTGAGGCCGATCATCTGACCGACGACTGCAATAGATGCCAGTTTCACCAATAAAACGTGATCCAGACCGACCTTGTTGAACGAGTTTTCGAGCGCGATACAGCCTTGAATTTCGTGCGCCTTGATCATTGCGATCAAGACGTCTTTCATCGACAGCGGCTGCTTGCCGGCCACCGCGTTACGCGAAAGCCAGTCGGCCGTGGCCAGAATGCCGCCGAGATTGTCAGACGGATGGCCCCATTCGGCAGCGAGCCAGGTGTCGTTGAAGTCGAGCCAGCGGATCATCGCGCCAATATTGAACGCAGCCTGAACCGGGTCCAGTTGGAAAGAGGTGCCGGGCACGATGGGTCCCATCAGCTTGGTGCCTGCCGGATAAGTCAGTGCTTCGAGTCCGCAGCCGAGCGTGCCGATCAGGCAGTTGCGCGCGATGTCGAGCGCGAGCGTACTGTCAAAGTTGAGCACATAGTCGATGATATCGACTAGTACTCGATCCGGCTCGGGCCGGACATTGGAAATCGGTGCGGACATCGAAAAGCCTCTGAAAAACTTACTTGACGTTCTTGACCAGTGCGTTGGATTGCGTGGGTGCCGGCGTGCCTGCTGCGGCCATTTCATCTGTCTTGCATTCGTCGGCGAGACGCGACGAGTCCTTGTCCGAGAACAACATGGCCTTGGTCGGGATCACGACCAAGGCCATGCCGGATGCTGCATCGTGGAAACGATCTGCGCCAGTGTTGGTTGCTTCGCGCGGCAGTTGATAGTCCTTCTTGGCCCAGTTCACGGTGACGACCTGGTCACGCTTCATGTCGCCTTTCAGGTAGAAGGCCAAACCTTCGTTACACGACCATTTCGTTACACCGTCCGGAATCGGGTCCACTTTTGCTGCAGCTTTGGCTTCTGCGGCGGGTTTACGCTTGATCAGGCGGCGTGCCGGCGCGGGGCGTTTTGCCACTGCCTTCTTGGCCGTTGTTGACTTGGCCGGGGTGGTGGTCGTGGTGGTGGCATCTGCGGCTAGCGCGCTTGTGCTGGCGAGCATGCCCGACAGAGACAGGGCGCCGACAACGCTAGCGATCAGGAGTTTATTCATCAATGACAGCCTTTCTAAATTTCGTTTAAATGTTCAACTGGGGAGATTGCAGGGCCAATTCGTGGGTGAAATGACCGGCTGCATTGGCCCGTTTTGCGAAAGCACGCGCGCCGATTCGGCCTATCTGGCGCACGCAACGCGCTATTTTCGCTTATTTATAGACTGGAACTTCAGATTTTCGGGACCGGTGTAATTTGCACTCGGCCGGATGATCTTGTTGTCGATACGTTGTTCAATGATGTGAGCGCTCCAGCCCGAGGCCCGCGAGGATCACGAACAGCGGCGTGAACATGGCCGTGGGCACGCCCATCGCGTGGTACGACACCGCGCTGAACCAGTCCAGGTTCGGGAACATCTTTTTCGCGTCCCACATGGTTGTTTCAAGGCGCTCGGCGATGTCGTAGAGCTTTGTGTTGCCTGCTTCCTTCAATTTCTTCGCGATTTCCTTGATCAACCTTGTTGCGCGGATCGGAGATCGTGTTCACTGGATGATCGAAGGCGATCGCAACTTCCTTCGCTTCCACGTGACGGCGAATATCGGCCTCCGCTTCGTCGGGCGTCTGATTGGACGTTATGTCAAACGTCAAACGCACTCGAATCAGCAGCGAGCGCCGGCCTTGTGGTCAGGCGCTCGCGTGAAACGCAAAGACTGCTATGCCCGCTTAATTGCCCAGCAGATCCGCAACGCCATCACGCTCTTCGAGCAATTCGTTCAGCGTGCCGGTCATCTTTTCGCGCGAGAAAGCGTCGATTTCCAGGCCTTCTACACGCTTGTATTCGCCGTTTTTGCACGTCACGGGAACGCCGTAGATGATGTCTTCCGGGATTTCGTATGAGCCATCAGACGGAATGCCCATGGTGACCCACTTGCCATTCGTGCCGAGCACCCAGTCGCGCAAGTGGTCGATAGCCGCGTTGGCTGCCGACGCTGCCGACGACAAACCACGCGCTTCAATGATCGCCGCGCCGCGCTTGCCGACGCTCGGGATGAAGGTGTTGCGGTTCCATTCGTCGTCGTTGATCAGCTTGGTCAACGATTGGCCATCCACGGTGGCGAAACGGAAATCCGGGTACATGGTCGGCGAGTGGTTGCCCCACACAGCCAGCTTTTCGATCGATGCGACCGGCTTGCCCGACTTCGACGCCAGTTGCGACAGCGCACGGTTGTGGTCGAGGCGCAGCATGGCCGTGAAGTTCTTCTTCGGCAGATCCGGCGCCGACTTCATTGCAATGTAAGCGTTCGTGTTGGCCGGGTTGCCGACCACGAGCACCTTCACATCGCGGCTTGCCACGTCATTGAGCGCCTTGCCTTGCACCGTGAAAATCTCGGCGTTGGCGGACAGCAAGTCCTTACGCTCCATGCCCTTCGAACGGGGACGGGCGCCGACCAGCAACGCGACGTCGGCGTCCTTGAATGCGACTTTCGGGTCGTCGGTCACGACCACGCCGACCAGCAGCGGGAACGCGCAGTCTTCCAGCTCCATGACTACGCCCTTGACGGCGCCTTGCGCTTGCTGCAGGTCGAGCAACTGAAGGATGACCGGCTGATCCTTGCCCAGCAGGTCGCCATTGGCGATGCGGAACAGCAACGAGTAACCGATTTGACCTGCGGCGCCGGTGACGGCAACGCGCTTTGCGGACTTAGCCATTGAGAAAACTCCTGAACGGTGCGTGAAACGCTAGGGGAAAATGCCATTTCGGCGCGTTACGCGAAGCGTTGATGAAGCAAGTGAATCGAATTGCGCGGTCCGCCCCGAAAACCCAATGGCGTCGCGCCTGAAGCAAGATTGTCATTGTCTTTCCGGTAGCATGCCGGCAATCGCAGCCTAACCCTCGTGCTGGAAATCTGGCAAGGCGAGCATGGGATTTTGCACTGGATCCTACTGGTTCAGCGCCGCCTAACGCGTCTCGCGCCTCATGCGTCGCGTTTTCGAGGGCGCGCGGGCGTTGCAAAGGCGGGGCACTGGCAGCGAACAGAAAGCCGTTCGGCTTAAAGCGGTGAGCGGTAGGGAGTTCTCGCGGCATTCGGGTAGCCAGCGTTGACTGACCGACGCACCGGGTGCGCCGCATGAAACGCGCAGCATCCCGCAAACCCCTTGCTCGCCAAGGAGTGTAGGATTCGATCAGGTCAAAGTCAACCGTATTCCTATGTCTTATATAAGACATAGGAATACCCGGG
>LGTG01000280.1 GCA_001190015.1 Candidatus Burkholderia crenata | reverse complement strand
CGTCGGCGTCTTCGCTGCTTCCTCTGGAAACAATGGAAGCGCGGGCGGACTCGCTTCCAGGAACTGAGCGCACGGGGTGTGAACAGCAACCTTGCTGCCCAAACGACAGGCTCGCCGCACGGTACCTGGTGCACCAGTTGCAGTCCGGCGCTCAACATTGCGCTGTCTAATCGTTACTTTCTGTCCCTTGGACTTCCCTTGGTTGGCCCGTCAGCCGGGTAACCGATCCGAACCGCCGTGTACGGACCCGTACTTACGGTGGTGTGGGAGGGGTCGGGCCGCGAGGTTTGCCCCTATCCCGATGCAATGAAACGTCGCGTAGGATACGTCCCTTATTCACGAAAGGTCCCCGAAAGCCCGCTGGATAAGCATTCCGGCTGCGACCATCAGCGCGTCGACGCATTGATCTGTGATATGCTAAAGAAAGTATTATCAGTTTTAGGTCCTTAGTCCTTACCTTCCAAGCAGACTTGATTCGCGCAATCCGCTAAACAAACGGTCAGGCCGTGTTGCGGAAGGTTGAGTAACCCGCTATTTCTCGAGAAACTCGAAGAAAAGTGAGCGTAAAAATGATGAAGAATTCCCAGCTGAACTCCTATTTGTTCGGCGGTAATGCCCCGTACGTCGAAGAACAGTACGAGGCATATCTCGATAATCCCGCTTCAATGCCCGAGACCTGGCGTACCTATTTCGATGCGTTGCAGAATGTGCCTGCATCGGATGGGACGAATCACAACGACGTGGCCCACGGCCCTATCGTCGAATCGTTCGCGCAACGCGCGAAATCGAACGGCCTCGTGCCGCGCGAGAGCAGTGGTAATCTGGCGACCGCGCGCAAGCAGGTCTACGTCCAGTCACTGATTGGCGCCTACCGTTTCCTCGGCTCCCAATGGGCCAACCTCGATCCGCTGAAGCGCCGCGAGCGCCCGGCCATTCCTGAGCTCGAACCGGCGTTCTACGACTTCACCGAAGCCGACATGGACCAGATGTTCCATGCACAGAACCTGTATTTCAGTTTCGAACAGGCGTCGCTGCGCGAGATCGTGAAGGCATTGCGTGACACGTACTGCGGCACGATCGGCGCCGAGTTTATGTACATCAGCGATCCGGAACAGAAGCGCTGGTGGAAAGAGAAGCTGGAATCAATCCGCTCCACCCCGAATTTCTCCCCCGACAAGAAAAAGCATGTTCTTCAGCGCCTGACGGCAGCCGAAGGACTTGAGCGTTTCCTGCATGCGAAATACGTTGGCCAGAAGCGCTTTTCGCTGGAAGGCGGCGAAAGCTTCATCGCTTCGATGGACGAAGTCGTGCACCACGCTGGTGCAGCCGGCGTGCAGGAAATCATTATCGGCATGGCTCACCGTGGACGTCTGAACGTTCTGGTGAACACGCTGGGCAAGATGCCGGTTGACATGTTCGCCGAGTTCGAAGGCAAGCACGTCGACGACCTGCCGGCAGGTGACGTGAAATATCACAAGGGTTTCTCGTCGGACGTATCCACCGACGGCGGCCCGGTGCACCTGTCGCTTGCGTTTAACCCGTCGCACCTCGAAATCGTGAACCCGGTGGTCGAAGGGTTGGCGAAGGCACAGATGGACTGTCGCGGCGACGTCGACGGCCTGCAAGTGCTGCCGGTCCAGATTCACGGCGACGCGGCGTTTGCCGGTCAGGGCGTGGTCATGGAAACGCTGAACCTCGCGCAAACGCGCGGTTACGGCACGCACGGCACGCTGCATATCGTCATCAACAACCAGATCGGCTTTACGACGTCCGACCCGCGCGATGCGCGCTCGACGCTGTATTGCTCGGATGTGGCGAAGATGATCGAAGCGCCGGTGCTGCACGTGAACGGCGACGATCCGGAAGCGGTCGTGCTGTGCACGCAGTTAGCAATCGACTTCCGCATGCAGTTCCACAAGGATGTGGTTGTCGACATCATCTGTTTCCGCAAGCTCGGTCACAACGAACAGGACACGCCGGCGGTCACGCAGCCGCTGATGTACAAGACCATCGCGAAGCATCCGGGTACGCGCGCGCTGTACGCTGAAAAGCTGGTGCAGCAAGGCGTGATCACGGCTGAAGACGCTGACGGTTATGTGAAGGCGTATCGCCAGGCCATGGACGACGGTCATCACACGGTCGACCCGGTGCTCTCGAACTACAAGAGCAAGTACGCGGTGGACTGGGTTCCGTTTCTGAACCGCAAGTGGACCGACGCAGCCGACACGGCCGTGCCGCTGGTAGAACTGAAGCGCCTCGCTGAACGGATCGCGTCGATTCCGGAAAACTTCAAGGTGCATCCGCTGGTAGAGCGTGTGATCAACGATCGGCGCGCAATGGGCCGTGGCGAAGCGAAGCTCGACTGGGGCATGGGCGAGCATCTGGCCTACGCGTCGCTGGTGGCATCGGGTTACGCCGTTCGTCTCACTGGCCAGGATTCGGGCCGTGGCACGTTCACACACCGTCACGCTGTGCTGCACGACCAGAATCGCGAACGCTGGAACGACGGTACGTATATTCCGTTGCAAAACATTGCTGAAGGTCAGGCGAAGTTCACGGTGATCGACTCGGTGTTGTCGGAAGAAGCGGTGCTCGGTTTCGAGTACGGTTATTCGACTGCGGAACCGAACACGCTGGTCGCTTGGGAAGCGCAATTCGGCGACTTCGTCAACGGCGCGCAAGTCGTGATCGATCAGTTCATCTCGTCGGGCGAAGTGAAGTGGGGCCGTGTTTCGGGTCTCACCATGCTCTTGCCGCACGGCTATGAAGGCCAAGGTCCGGAGCACTCTTCGGCACGTATCGAACGATTCCTGCAACTGTGCGCAGATCACAACATGCAAGTGGTCCAGCCGACCACGCCGGCGCAGATTTTCCATCTGTTGCGCCGCCAGATGATCCGTTTGTTCCGGAAGCCGCTGATTGTCGCTACGCCGAAGTCGCTGCTGCGTCACAAGGAAGCGGTGTCGGATCTGTCGGAACTGGCGAAGGGCTCGTTCCAGCCGATCATCGGCGAAGTGGACGGCACGGTCGAGCCGAAGAAGGTCAAGCGCGTGATCGTGTGCTCGGGCCGCGTGTATTACGACCTGGTGGCGCATCGTCGCGAAGCGAAGGCGAACGACGTTGCGATCATCCGTATCGAGCAGTTGTATCCGTTTGCCCATAAGCAATTCGACGCGGAAATCAAGAAATACGAAAACGCGACCGAAGTGGTCTGGGCACAGGACGAGCCGCAGAACCAGGGCGCCTGGTTCTACGTCGAGCACCATCTGTGTGAAGGACAGAAGCTGGCTTACAGCGGCCGTCCGGCATCGGCATCCCCGGCAGTCGGCTACTACGCGAAGCACTACGAGCAGCTGAAGGCGCTGATCGAAGGCGCGTTTGGTCGGTTGAAAGGCGCGCAGACGATCTCGAAGTAAATGGCTGTGACCGGGGGAGCTGCCTTTGGCGGCGCGGCTACCCCGGTTTTTCATGCGCTGTCCTGTGATTCAAGTTTCGATTTTGAACGTGGAATGCACAAGCAGCGCTCGCGGTTGGTAAAACTCCGTTGGACGCGCGCTGTATTTACACGCTCTGGTCACCCAGGAATTGACGTTGTACCCAGATACATTCAGGAAAAAAACATAATGTCTATCGTAGAAGTCAAGGTTCCCCAGCTCTCTGAGTCCGTGTCGGAAGGCACCATGTTGTCGTGGAAGAAAAAGCCGGGCGAAGCAGTCGCCATCGACGAAATCCTCATCGAAATTGAAACGGACAAGGTCGTGCTGGAAGTGCCGGCACCGGCTGCCGGCGTGCTGGCTCAAGTCATCAAGCATGACGGCGATGTGGTCGCAGCCGAAGAAGTCATCGCGATGATCGATACGGAAGCGAAGGCTGTTGAAGCACCGGCTGCCGCCGCTGCAGACGCCGCCGAAGTGAAGTCGGCACCGGCCGCGCAACCGCAAGCTGCAGCGGTAACGGCTGCTGCTCCGAACACCTCGGCCTCTCCCGCCGCCAAGATCCTGGCCGAGAAGAACGTCTCGAACGACCAGGTTTCGGGTTCGGGCCGCGATGGCCGCATCACGAAGGGCGATGCACTGGCCGCCACGCAAGGCGCGCCGGCTGTTTCCGCTGCGGTTTCCGCGCCTGCTGCAAAGCCGGCCGCTCCTGCCAAGGCTGCTCGTTCGTCCCTGCCGGACGTGAAGGCGCTGGGTGCTGACCAATGGCTGAAGGACCGTCCGGAACAACGCGTGCCGATGTCGCGTCTGCGCGCACGTATCGCCGAACGTCTGCTCGAGTCGCAGCAAACCAACGCCATCCTGACCACGTTCAACGAAGTGAACATGGCGCCGGTGATGGACCTGCGCAACAAGTACAAGGACAAGTTCGAGAAGGAACATGGCGTGAAGCTCGGTTTTATGTCGTTCTTCGTAAAGGCGGCAGTCCACGCACTGAAGAAGTATCCGCTGGTGAATGCGTCGATCGACGGTAACGACATCGTCTATCACGGTTACTTCGACATCGGTATTGCCGTTGGTTCGCCGCGTGGTCTGGTGGTGCCGATCGTTCGCAATGCGGATCAATTGAGACTGGCCGACATCGAGAAGAAGATTGCTGAGTACGGCGTGAAGGCACGCGATGGCAAGCTGTCGATCGAGGAAATGACGGGTGGTACGTTCTCGATCTCGAACGGCGGTGTGTTCGGTTCAATGTTGTCCACGCCGATTATCAACCCGCCGCAGTCGGCCATCCTGGGCGTGCACGCAACTAAGGAACGCGCAGTGGTCGAGAACGGCCAGATCGTGATTCGTCCGATGAACTATCTGGCGCTGTCCTACGACCACCGGATCATCGACGGCCGCGAAGCCGTGTTGTCGCTGGTCGCGATGAAGGATGCGCTGGAAGACCCGGCTCGCTTGCTGCTGGACCTGTAAGCCCTTTAATCTGGCAGTAAAACCTTATTCGGAAGTCATGGCGCGTTCGGTAGACCCGGACGCGAGGTGTATCCAACAAGAGAAGGATAGTCATGTCCAAAGAATTTGATGTCGTCGTGATTGGTGCGGGCCCTGGCGGTTACATCGCGGCGATTCGTGCAGCGCAACTCGGCAAGTCGGTTGCGTGTATTGAAAGCTGGAAGAACCCGGCCGGTAATCTGAAGCTCGGCGGCACGTGTCTGAACGTGGGTTGCATTCCGTCGAAGGCGCTGCTGGCTTCGTCGGAAGAATTTGAAAACGTTTCGCATCACCTGGCCGATCACGGTATCAACGTGGGCGACGTGAAGCTGGATATCGCGAAGATGCTCGCCCGCAAGGACGGCATTGTCGAGAAGATGACGAAGGGCATCGAGTTCCTGTTCCGCAAGAACAAGATCACGTGGCTGAAGGGTCACGGCAAGTTCACCGGCAAGACGGACGCCGGTGTGCAGATCGAAGTGAGTGGCGAAGTAGAAACAGAAACCGAAACCGTGACCGCGAAGAACGTGATCATTGCGACGGGATCGAAGGCGCGTCATCTGTCGGGCATTCCGGTCGACAACAAGATTGTTGCGGACAATGAAGGCGCGTTGACGTTCGACTCCGTTCCGAAAAAGCTCGCCGTGATCGGCGCGGGCGTGATCGGGCTGGAACTGGGTTCGGTATGGCGCCGTCTGGGCGCGGATGTGACCGTGCTCGAAGCGTTGCCCGCGTTCCTCGGCGCGTGCGACGAGTCGCTGGCGAAGGAAGCCGCAAAGCAGTTCAAGAAGCAGGGCCTGGACATTCATCTCGGCGTGAAGATCGGCGAAGTGAAGACGACGGATTCGAGCGTCTCGGTGGCCTACAGGGACAAGGACGGCAACGCGCAGACGCTGGACGCCGACCGCCTGATCGTGTCGATCGGCCGCGTGCCGAACACCGATAACCTCGGCCTGGAAGCTATCGGCCTGAAGACGGACGAACGCGGTTTTGTTCCGGTTGACGACCACTGCGCGACCAGCGTGCCAAACGTGTATGCAATCGGTGACGTGGTGCGTGGCCCGATGCTCGCGCACAAGGCAGAAGACGAAGGCGTGCTGGTGGCCGAGATCATCGACGGTCAGAAGCCGCATATCGACTACAACTGCATTCCGTGGGTGATCTACACCGAACCGGAAATCGCGTGGGTCGGCAAGACGGAACAGCAACTCAAAGCCGAAGGCCGCGAGATCAAGACCGGCCAGTTCCCGATGATGGCAAACGGCCGCGCGCTGGGTATCGGCAAGACTGACGGCTTCGTGAAGATGATCACGGACGCGAAGATCGACGAACTGCTCGGTTGCCACATCATTGCAGCGAACGCGTCGGACCTAATCGCTGAAGCCGTGGTAGCGATGGAATTCAAGGCTGCATCGGAAGATATCGGCCGGATCTGCCATCCGCACCCGTCGTTGTCGGAAGTGATGCGCGAAGCAGCGCTCGCCGTCGACAAACGCGCGCTCAATATGTAATAGCAGCACGGCTTGAGCAGCAGGACGAAGGCGGGCGGGAGTTTTCCCGCTCGCCTTTGTTTTACCACGGCCTTCAGCCTCTTCCGGTCAACTTCAGGGCACCTGGTCCCTCGCACCATGAACGTCAACGAATACTACGAACACGAACTGCAGATGCGGGGTTATCAGTCGGACGCAGCGCAACTGGCGGCGGTTGTGAACGGCGGTCAGAAAGCGACGTCAGATGGCGGCGTCGATCAGAAATACCGAACGATCTTGTTCTGCAGAACGGTCTTTTGACGACCAGCGAAGGTGCCGATAAGCAGGTCTCGGGTGCGTCGGAAGGAGCACGAAGGGCGAGTGCAGACGCGCCCGGTGCAGCTCGTTTCTTAAGGGGGTGACGCAGGAGTCGGGAGGCGGTAGAAGAAGGTTTTACCTACCGCCGAACAAACAGGTCCGACACCGGCCCAAACTGCCAGGTTCATTCC
>LGTG01000279.1 GCA_001190015.1 Candidatus Burkholderia crenata | reverse complement strand
ATGATGGTGTTGCAACGACTGCTTGAACCTAAGCCGGCGCTCAACATTGCGCTGTCTAATCGTTACTTTCGGTTCCTTGGACTTCCCTCGGTTGGCCCGTCAGCCGGGTAACCGAGCCGAACCGCCGTGTACGGACCCGTACGCACGGTGGTGTGGGAGGGGTCGGGCCGCGAGGCCTGCCCCTATCCCGATTAACCGCTTAAATTCGGGTACGATTGAATAATTCATGATGAGTGTCTCCGTTGTGCTCTGTTGTGTTTTCCAGAAAGTTATCAACGTCGCCCATCGCTTGCAACATTTGAATAGCACTCCCTGAATGTGTGGGAAAAATAGAAAAATGGTCACTCTGTCTGAAGTTGCGAAGCGCGCGCATGTCACCGCGGCGACTGTGTCCAATGTGCGGCGCAATAGCGAAAAGGTTTGCCCGGAAACGGCCGACTGCGTGCTGAAGGCGATTGCCGATCTTGGTTATCGGCCCAATTTGAACGCGCGTGCACTGGCCGAGGGCCGTTCGTCGACTCTCGCGTTGATGCTTCGAATATCTCGAACTCGTTCTATCCCGAGTTCATGCTGGCGGCTGAACGTGCCGCGCGCAAGGCAGGCCACTTCCTGATGGTGTGCAATACAGACGACGACGCGGAGATCGGCCGCGCTTAACTGAACCAGATTGCGGGAACGCTGGCGGACGGTGTACTCGTGATGAATACCGACATTGCCATTAACGACCTGTGCGCGTCGGCCATGCACAGCGCGCCAATCCTGCTGGCTATGTGGGAGCATCCGGAGACACCGCCCGCACTGCCCTGCATTGCCGTGGATTTTGCGCACTCGGGGGCGTTGGCCGCTGGGCATCTGCTTGAACTCGGTCACCGTGAGATTGGCCTGCTGCTAGGAGATGGTTGCGGCGGTTTGCAGGATGCCCGGTCCAACGGGTTTCGCGCCGCCATGCGTGAGGCCGGGATTGAAGCGGATGCCGCGGCGGTGCTGCAGATCCGTGACTCGATCGACGCCGGTTACGCCGCCTGCATGCAGTTGATGGCGAACCGCCCTCACCTCACCGCGATTTTCGCGACCAACGACCTGCTGGCAATCGGCACGGCGCAAGGTGCCGGACGATGTGTCGGTGATCGGCATCAGGGACATCCAGCTCGCGCATCAGGTGCACCCCGCTTTGACGACGGTCGCGATCCAGACCGCGGCCATTGCCGAGTTGTCCGTTGATCGACTGATCCAGCTCATTGAAGCACCAGCGATGCAGCCGACCATGGTGCTCGCTCCACCACCTACACTCGTCGTGCGTGCATCCACCGGGTCGCGGGGAGCAGCATCAACCTAAGCGTTAGCGACCAATCTTGACGGCGCATCGCATGACTATTTAGTTAGTAATACACAAGCAATTTGTAATATGATTTCATCCAAACCAGACATTCGCGCACAACGTCCTATTGCTTGTCTCATCCCTAACTTTCCTTTAGCTTTCTGCAACCTGACAATAATCGATAGCATCCCATATCGATGATATTTGCGATATTTTCTTAGGAAAGTCCACCGTCGTATTACAAGACGTTACGCACGCTCATATCGTAATGGTTCGGAATGCATCGCCCAACACTATCGGTCATAAATCGCGCTCCAGTTCGATACACTGCGATACCGTCTTATTCATTCGCTGCAGGAGCCATTGCATCCAGCCAGATGAACTTGCATGCCCTCCTTGCATCACAGGGGGCTAAGTACTTTCGATGGCATGCCGGGTCTTGCCCAGGGGCTTCTTCGCTAACGAATAAAACGGCAGCAATGCCTGGCTGATTCAGCGAGCTTGTTTGCAGATCATGACGGGACTTCCGTCATACGCCGGCTAAGCCGGTGGGTGATGAGAGACATGTGGCATTTGCCGGGCTGGGTTCCTGATCGGACCTCCCGGCTATCCAGGGCAGTGTTTGTTTTCGGAGGGCGTAGGTATGAGCGACACCGGTTCCACGCAGGTAAAGCGCTCCAGGCGCGGATTTGCCTTGCTCTTGTTGGTGGTGTTGGTGCTGATTGCGGCCGTGGTCGTGCATTTGCTGCGGGGAAAGAAACCGGAGCGTCCGATCGCGCCGCAAGTAGTAACGGTCGCCACCGCGACGCTCGGGTCGATGCCGGAAATCCTGAGTGAGCTGGGCACGGTGACTCCTACCGCCACCGTGACCGTCTTGCCGCAACTGAGCGGATACCTGACAGCAGTCGGCTATAAGGAAGGCCAGGACGTGCAGAAAAGGCAATTCCTCGCCCAGATCGATCAGCGCCAGTATGAGATCGACAAGCAGCAGGCCGAGGCCACACTCGCCAAGGACAAGGCGTCGCTTGCCCAGGCGCGCGCCGACCTCGTCCGCTACACGCAGTTGAACGAGCGCAAGTCCATTGCCGAGCAGACCTTTGCCGACCAGCAATTTCTCGTGCAGCAGGACGAGGCCGCGGTGAAGGTCGACCTGGCTAACATTGCGCAATATGACCTCGACATCGCCTATTGCCATATCACGGCGCCGGTGGCCGGCCGGGTGGGCTTACGTCTCGTCGATCCAGGCAACTACGTAACCGCTTCGTCGTCGCCGGGCATTGTGGTCATCACCACGATGAAGCCCACCACCGTCCAATTCACCGTGCCGCAAGACTCGCTTGCAAGCGTGCTGCAGCGCATGAACACGGGTGCGAGCCTGCCGGTCACCGCCTACAGCAGCGACAACTCGAAGGAGATCGCCACCGGCACGCTGTACGCGGTTAGCAACCAGATGGCAACGAGCACGGGCACGGTAACCCTTCGGGCGACGTTCCCCAACGACGACGAGGCGCTGTTCCCCAGCGAGTTCGTCAACGTCAAGCTGCTCGTCGATACGCTGCAAAATGTCGTGCTGGTGCCGACCCCGGCGGTGCAAACCGGCGCACCGGGGGACTATGTCTACTTCGTGAACACCAACAACACCGTGTCCGTGCACAAGGTCACCCTCGGCCCGAGCGACGGCAAGAATACGGTCATTACGTCCGGGCTTGCGGCCGGCAACATTGTGGTGACCGACGGTATCGACCGGTTGAGCGACGGCGCGAAGATCCAGGCGGCTGCGGCACGGCCGGCATCGGGCGCAAGCGCCGAAGCGCCGGCGAGCGGCGCTCCGGGTCAGCATAAGCACGCCCACGGCGGCGCCTCCGCCGCAGTCGACGCAGCCTCGTAGAAGCCGAGCCCACGCGCCGATGAATATCTCCCGCCTGTTTATTCTTAGACCGGTAGCCACGCTGCTGCTGCTGATCGCCCTGGTATTGGTAGGCCTTGTCGCCGTGCGCGTCCTGCCGGTTTCCTCGCTGCCCAACGTCGACTATCCGACCATCCAGGTGCAGACTTTCTATCCGGGCGCGAGCCCGGACGTGATGGCCACCACGGTGACTGCACCGCTCGAAGTGCAACTGGGCGAAATTCCCGGCTTGCAGCAGATGACCTCGTATAGTTCGGACGGCGCCTCGGTCATCACATTGCAGTTCGACCTGTCGCTGAACCTCGACATCGCCGAGCAGAATGTCCAGCAGGCCATCAACGCGGCCAACAGCTTCCTGCCGACCGGCCTGCCCGCGCCGCCGACCTATGCCAAAGTGAATCCGGCCGACCAGCCGATCCTGACGCTGGCGGTCACCTCGACGTCCATGTCGCTCACGCAGCTGGAAGACGTCGCCAACAACCGCCTCGGGACCAAGATTTCTGAAGTCTCGGGCGTGGGTGTCGTCACCACCAGCGGCGGCAACGTGCCCGCCATCCGGGTTGAAGCGGACCCGCATAAGCTGGCCGCCTACGGCCTGAATATCGACGACCTGCGCACGTTGCTCAGTTACGTCAACGTCAGCCAGCCAAAAGGCAACTTCGACGGCCCGAACCTTGACTACATCATCAACGGCAACGACCAGATCACCGATCCGAAGGACTACCTGAACACGGTGATCGCCTACCAGAACGGCGCACCGGTGTTCATGCGCGACGTTGCCAACGTGAGCCAGGCGCCCCAGGACGTCGAGCGCGGCGCCTGGTACAACGGCACCCCGGCAATCGTACTGAACGTCCAGCGCCAGCCGGGCGCGAACGTGATCGCTACCGTGAACCAGATCATGAAGCAGCTGCCGGTGCTCGAATCAACGCTGCCGGCCGGCATGAAGGTCACCGTGGTCTCGGACAGCACGGGCGTGATCCGCTCGTCGGTCTCCGACGCGGCGCTCGAACTCGTGCTGGCAATCGTGCTGGTGGTGGCGGTGATCTTCGTGTTCCTGCGCAACGTGCCAGCCACGATCATCCCGAGCATTTCCGTGCCGGTATCGTTGATCGGCACGCTGGCCGTGATGTATCAGCTGAACTACTCGATCGACAACCTCTCGCTGATGGCGCTGATCATTGCCACCGGCTTCGTGGTCGACGACTCGATCGTGATGATCGAGAACATCGTGCGTTATCTCGAGGAGGGGAAGACGCCGCTCGAGGCAGCGCTCGAAGGCGCCGGGCAGATCGGCTTTACGATTCTTTCGCTGACCATCTCGCTGATCGCGGTGCTGATCCCGCTGCTCTTCATGGGCGGTGTGATCGGGCACCTCTTCAGCGAATTCGCGGTGACGCTCGCGGTCACCATCGTGCTGTCCGCGGTGGTCTCGCTGACCGTGGTGCCCATGCTTTGCGCGCGCCTGCTGCGCGCTCGGGCCAACCGCCATCCGAGCCGCTTCGAACGCATCAGCGAGGGCATCTTCGACAAGACGCTCGCCGGCTACGAACGGGGCCTGGTCTGGGTGCTGGATCATCAAGTGCTGACCCTGATGGTGGCGATCGGCACCGTCGTGCTTACAGCGGTCCTGTACATCGTGATCCCGAAGGGCCTTTTCCCGGTGCAGGACGTCGGTGTGATCCAGGGTATCAGCGTGGCCGACAACTCGGTGTCTTACAAGGCGATGGTGGCGCGCCAGCGTGCGCTCGCCGATGCGATCCTGAAAGATTCCGATGTCGTCTCGCTCACCTCCTACGTGGGGATCGACGGCACCAACCCCACGCTGAACAACGGCCGCTTCCTGATCAACCTGCGCGACCACGACAAGCGTTCGGACACGGCGCAGGAAATCGCCCGGCGCCTGCAGAGCGAGGTGGCCGATGTGTCCGGGATCAAGCTCTACATGCAGCCGGAGCAGGATCTCACGCTCGACACCACGGTCTCGCCGAACCAGTACAGCTTCGTGTTGCGCGGGCCCAGCCAGCAGGCGTTCCAGAAGTACGTGCCGGAACTGGTGGCGCGCCTGAAGGCGATTCCGTCGCTCGCCGATGTACAAAGCGATATGAATACCGACGGCCTGAGCGTGAACGTCCAGGTCAACCGGCAACTGGCCGCGCGTTTCGGCATCACCCCGGCCACCATCGACAACGCGCTCTATGACACGCTGGGCCAGAGGATTGTCTCGACCATCTTCGAGCAGTCGGACCAGTACCGGGTGATCCTCGTCGCCAAGCCCGAGTCGCTGCCCAACGTGGAGTCGATCGGCAATATCTATCTGCCGAGCCAGACGAGCAGCACGGGCCAAGTGCCGCTGTCGGGCATCGCCAAGATCGAGATCGTCAAATCGCCCCTCGTGATCAGCCATCTGGCGCAGTTCCCGGCCGCCACCATCTCGTTCAACCTCGCGAAGGGTGCATCGTTGAGCAGCGCGGTCAAGGACGTCCACAAAGCCGAGCAGGCGGTGAATCTGCCGCCCTCGATCACCTCGTCGCTGCAGGGTGCGGCGCAAGCGTTCCAGGACTCGCTCTCGAGCGAGGTGTATTTGCTGATCGCCGCGCTGGTGGCCGTGTATATCGTGCTGGGCGTGCTGTATGAGAGTTTCATCCATCCGGTGACGATTCTCTCCACGCTGCCCTCGGCGGGGATCGGCGCCCTGCTCGCGCTGATGATCGCGGGAAGTAACCTGGACGTGATCGGCATCATCGGGATCGTGTTGCTGATCGGTATCGTCAAGAAGAACGCCATCATGATGGTGGACTTCGCACTCGATGCCGAGCGTAACCACGGCAAGCCGCCGCGTGAGGCGATCTTCGAGGCGTCGCTCCTGCGCTTTCGGCCGATCTTGATGACCACGCTCGCGGCCATGCTCGGCGCGCTGCCCATGCTGCTTGGCACCGGCACGGGTTCCGAACTGCGCCGCCCGCTGGGTCTCGCGATTACCGGCGGCCTGACCCTGAGCCAGATCCTCACGCTCTTCACCACCCCGGTCATCTATCTGTTCTTCGACCGGATGGCAGAGCGCACGAAACGCTGGCGCAATCGCCGGGGCGACCACGACACGCCTGACACACCGCCCGTTCCGGAGGAGGGTACGCCGTGAACATTTCGGCGTTATTCATCCGGCGCCCGGTCGCGACTACCCTTCTGGCAATCGCGATCCTCATCTCGGGCGCACTGGCCTATTTCCAGCTCCCTGTCGCACCGCTGCCGAATATTGCCTTTCCGGTGATCGTGGTGCAGGCCAACATGGCGGGTGCGAGCCCGGACATCATGGCGTCCACCGTGGCCGAACCGCTCGAGCGGCGGATCGGCACGATTGCCAACGTGGAAGAGCTGACCTCGATCAGTTATGTCGGCTCGTCGATGATCGTGGTCGAGTTCGGATTGAACCGCGATATCAACGGCGCCGCCCGCGACGTCGAGGCTGCCATCCAGGCAGCACGCGCAGACTTGCCGACCACCTTGCGCAGCAATCCGACCTATCGCCAGTACAACCCGGCGGATTCACCGATCATGGTGCTCTCGCTGACCTCGGACACGCTCACCAAGGCGCAGCTCTATGACTCCGCGGATTCGGTGATCCAGCAGCAACTCTCGCAGGTGAACGGCGTGGGCCAGATCACGCTGGGCGGCGGTGCGTTGCCCTCGGTGCGTGTCGAGTTGCAGCCGGGCAAGCTGAACAGCTACGGCCTCGGATTCGAGGACGTGCGTGCGGCGATCGCCGCAGCCAACGCCGACAGCGCGAAGGGCCACCTCGACCATGGCGACCAGCGCTACGTGATCTTGTCCAACGACCAGATCAACAAGGCGGCGCCTTACCGCGACCTGGTGGTCGCCTACCGCAACGGTGCGCCCGTGCTGCTGCGCGATATCGCCCAGGTCAGGGACTCCAACGAAAATATCCGCAACGCCGGGCTCTACAACGGCAAATCCGCGGTGCTGGTGATTGTCTATCCCATGCCCGGCAGTAATGTTGTGAATACGGTTGCGCAGATCAGGAACGTCCTGCCAGCGATCGAGGCGACCCTGCCGCACAGTGTCCATGTCAACGTCGCAATCGACCGGTCAGAGTCGGTCCGCTCGTCGGTCGCCGATACCGAGCGCACGCTCTTTATCGCCGTGCTGCTGGTGGTCGGCGTGGTCTTCGTCTTCCTACAGTCGCCGCGTGCCACGCTGGTGCCGGCGGTGGCGTTGCCGCTGTCGATCGTCGGCACCTTCGGACCGATGTACCTGCTTGGCTACAGCATCGACAACCTCTCGCTGATGGCGCTCACCATCGGCACCGGCTTCGTGGTAGACGACGCGGTGGTGGTGGTGGAGAACATCATGCGCCACCTCGAAATGGGCCTGAGTCCGAAAGAAGCTGCGCTGAAAGGCAGCGGCGAAGTGGGCTTCACGGTGATCTCGATGAGCCTCTCGCTGATCGCGGTGTTCTTGCCCATTCTGCTGATGCCGGGCATTGTCGGCCTGCTATTCCACGAGTTCGCGGTGACGCTGTCGATTGCCATCCTGATCTCGCTCGTGATCTCGCTGACGGTAATACCGGCCATGTGCGCGTACGTGCTGAGCCGCAAGCACGCCGGCCATTCGCGGGCTCGCTGGGCGATCTGGGTCGAAGCACAATTCGAGCGTTTCAAGAACGCCTACGCGCGTTCGCTCACCGCCGTACTGGACCATTCGCTGCTGGTGATCCTGCTGCTGATTGCGCTGCTGGTGGGCAACGTCTTCCTGTTCAAGCTACTGCCCGCGACCTTCTTCCCGGAGCAGGACACGGGCATCCTGATCGGGCAGATCATTGCCGACCAGAGCATCTCCTTCGCGGCGATGGAAAAGAAGCTCGCCCAGTTGCAGGCGATCGTGCAGAAAGATCCTGCGGTCCAGTCGGTGGCAGGCTTCACCGGCGGCCGTGCGCTTAATACCGCGAACGTGTTCATTGAACTCAAGCCGCTGGCGCAGCGCCATGCGACCGCGACCGAAGTGGTCAACCGTCTGCGGCCCAAGCTGAACCAGGTCTCCGGCGCGCAGCTTTTCATGCAGGCGCAGCAGGATCTGCGGATCGGCGGACGGCAGTCGGCCGCTGAATACCAGTACACGCTGACGAGCGATGATTCCGCCGCGCTGTTCGCCTGGACGCCCAAGCTCGTGGTCGCGCTCAAAAAGGACCATGGCTATGTGCTCGACGTCAACTCGGACCTGCAGCAAAACGGCCTGCAGACCTGCCTCAATTTCAACCGCGCCACGGCGGCTCGCTACGGATTTGCGCCGAACCAGATCGACAACGTGCTCTATGACGCGTTCGGTCAGCGCACCGTATCGACCATCTACAACGCGCTCAATCAGTACTTCGTGGTGATGGAGGTGGCGCCGGAGTACTGGCAATACCCGCAGACGCTCAACCAGATTTTCCTGAGCACGACGGCGGGCAATCCGACCGGTACCGCACAGACGCAAATGCCGGGCACCACGGTCACGGGCGTGACCGCTGCGAGCGCAGTCAGCACGGCGACGAGTGCGTCGACGAGCACCAACTCGCTGAACTCGAACGCGCAAGCCAATGCGACCAACAACAGCATCTCCAACAGCAAGGGCGGCACGTCGAGCGGCAGCGCGGACAGCACGTCGGCCGAGACCATGGTGCCGCTGCCGGCGCTTGCCAGCTACGTCAGCAACCATACGTCGACGCAGGTCAACCACCAGAGCGGGCTGGTGGCCGCGACGATCTCCTTCAACTTGCCCGCCGGCGGGTCGCTCAGCAAGGCCCAGGTGGCGCTCGAAAACGCACCGCGCAAAATCGGCATGCCGGCCAGTATCCACGGTGCGTTCGCGGGCGCAGCGCAGGCCTACGCGCAGTCGATGGGCACCATCCCGCTGCTGATCCTTGCCGCACTGGGTGTGGTCTACATCGTGCTCGGGGTGCTCTATGAGAGCTCGATTCACCCGCTCACCATCTTGTCGACGCTGCCCTCGGCTGGTATTGGCGCCACGTTCGCGCTGCTGATCTTCGGCACGCCGTTCTCGGTGATCGCGCTGATCGGGATCATCTTGCTGATTGGTATTGTCAAAAAGAACGGGATCATGATGGTGGACGTGGCGATCCAGTTGCAACGCAACGAAGGCATGGCGGCCAAGGACGCGATTCATGCCTCCGCCGTTGTGCGTCTGCGCCCGATCATGATGACCACCTTCGCCGCCGTGCTCGGTGCAGTGCCGCTCGCGATTGGTATCGGCCAAGGCGCTTCACTGCGCCAGCCGCTGGGTATCACCGTGATGGGCGGCCTAGTCCTGAGCCAGGTCTTTACGCTGTACACCACACCGGTGATCTACCTGTACCTGGACCGGTTGCGCTTCAAGCTCGTCAAGTGGTCTTCCGGACTGCCGTGGAACCGGCAGGACAAACAAATGGGGCCGCCGGAGCAATCGGGGCAAACGGATACGAAGGCATGAAGATGAAGATTTCCACCAAACCCCTGGTTGCCGCAGCAGCCCTGCTGCTCGGCAGCTGCATGGTCGGCCCGGACTACCACCGGCCGCAGGTCAGCGTGCCCGCAACCTTCCACGAGCTGCCCGGCTGGACCCAGGCGGAGCCGGCGGCCGTCGGCCCCGAGGGCGCATGGTGGACCGGCTTCAACGATCCATTGCTCGACGAGCTCGAACCGCAGGTAGTGGTCTCCAACCAGACCGTGGCCCAGGACTATGCGAACTACCAGCAGGCGCTCGCTGAGGTGAAGGTCGCACGGGCCAGCCTGTTCTCGACCATTGGCGTGACCGGTTCGGGCACCCGGCAGCGCCGCACGACGAGCTCGAGCCTCAGCAGTTTCGGCAAGGCTCAGACGGTGACCAACTCGGGGTCGCTCGAAGGTAATGTGAGTTGGGCGCCCGACTTGTGGGGCTCGGTGCGCCGCACGATCGAACAGAATGCCGCGACCGCGCAGGCCAGTGAAGCGACACTCGCGAATGCCACGCTCTCCGAACAGGTAACGCTCGCAACCACGGTGATCGAATTGCGGACCAGTGACGCCAATATCGACCTGCTAAAGCAAACGGTCCATGCGTACCAGCACTATCTGAACGTGGTGGCCGACCAGGACAAGTTCGGCACTATCGCGCCTTCCAACGTGGTCACCGCACGCATCCAGCTCGAAACTGCACAGTCGAACCTGATCGCGCTCGGCGTCGCACGCGCTCAATACGCGCATGCGATTGCGGTGTTGGTCGGCAAGAACCCGGAGGACCTGGACATCCCACATAGCACCGCCATGCCCACCTTGCCGACCATTCCGGTAGGCGTTCCGTCAACCCTGCTGCAACGCCGGCCGGATATTGCGACGGCCGAACGCCAGATGGCGGCTGAGAATGCCGCGACCGGCTTGGCGGTCGCGGCGTACTACCCGACGATATCGCTGTCCGCGCTGGACGGCTTCACGCAGTCGCCGTTGGGTGGCCTGCTGCACGTGGCCAATTACGTCTGGTCACTGGGCGGCAGCGCCACCGAGACAATTTTCGACAGCGGCGAGCGCAGCGGCGAAGTCGCGGCAGCCAAGGCGGCCTACCAGGCAGTCGTCGCGAATTACCGCGGCACCGTGCTGACCGCGTTCGAGGATGTCGAGAACGATCTGTCCGGCTTGCGCATCCTGGCCGAGCAGTCCGACGCGCTGGATGCCGCCGTGCGCGATGCAACCCACGGCGCCGAGATTGCCTTCAACGAGTACCAGGCCGGCACCGTGGACTACACAACCGTGGCGACGGCCCAGGCGACCCGGTTAAGCAATCAGCAAACGGCGTTGAACGTGCAGGAGTCGCGGCTGCTCGATGCCGCTTCGCTGATCGGCGACCTGGGCGGCGGCTGGTCGGACAGCGCGCTGCACGATCCGCGGCATCCGGAGAGTGCGGCAAGCGCAGCCAGTGCGGCGAGTCAGGCGAGTGCGTCGAATACAGTGAGTCAGTAAGGCGAAGGGACTGTTTGCGCGGGGTGAAACCCGACGCGCTCCCGGATCCGGAAGCGCGAATTTCACGGTCGTGCCTGCTTGCTGCGTCCGTGCTGTCCACGCCGGCATTCCGTGTCCGGCAGCTTCATGCATCGACCGATGCCCACAGCTCCGAACCCTCCTGAAAGCCCGCCCCCGCTGCTATGAAATCCCCGCGTTACACTACGCTCCACTCCAGCGGGGACCCTTCAAGTGGCAAAAGTACCCACGATTCGCGATGTCGCCGAACTGGCGGATGTATCGAAGGCGACCGTTTCGCGTTACCTGAACGGCAGCCTCGCGCTGCCGCCGGAAACGGCCAAGCGCGTAGATGACGCGGTCGTCGCGCTCAACTACCGGCAGAACAGTCTCGCCCGGCGCCTGAGCCTGGGCAGCAGCGAGATCATCGGCTTGGCCATGCCGGAAGTCACCAATCCGTTCTTCGCAGAACTCGCGGATGCCTTAGGGGAAACCGCTTCCGAAAGTGGCTATGGCCTCGCGCTCTGCATCACGCGCAACAAGCTCGAACGCGAGGCGCTTTACCTGCGCTGGCTCGATACGCGCCACCTCGACGGCCTGATCTTCGCGACTAATCGCCCGGATGACGGCTCGCTGCGCAGCCTCATAGGCGAGCGTGCCAACATCGTGCTGGTCGACGAAGACGTGCCTGTTCGTCGATAATGTCAAGGGTAGCTATCTGGCAACGCGCCATCTGCTCGATGCGGGGCATCGGTGAATCGCGCACGTGACCGGCCCCGAAACGCTGTTCACCGTGCAGGAACGGCTGGAGTGGTACCGGCGGGCGCTGGCCGAAGCAGAGGTTCCCTTCGATGCCAGCCTCCTCGTACGCTACGGCTCCTACGACCGCCGCTTTGGACGCGCCGCGGGTGCCGGCCGCCCACCGCCCTGTTCGCCACCAGCGACTACATTGCGGTCGGCGGGCTCGATGCATTGCGCGAGCGCGCCCTGGCCGTGCCGGGCTACATGTCGATTGTCGGTTTCGACGACATGGAATTCGCCAGTCTCCTCATGCCGCCAATCACGACCGTGCGGCAGTCGGCGGCAGAGCTCGGCCGGACCGGTGTTGCACTGCTCGCAATGCTCACCGGACCAACCAGGAGGCGCTGTTTTTCACGCAGATGGACCAGGGCGCCCAGGCGGCGGCAAAAGCCACCGGCGTCGAACGCGCCATCTTCACCTCGAACAACGACGCGAGCGCACAGAACAACGCAATCGAAACGTATATCCAGCAAAAGGTCGATGCCATTCTCGTGGTCGCGATCGACGTAAACGGCATCAAGCCCGCGATCACGGAAGCCAAGAAAGCCGGCATTCCGGTGGTGACCATTGACGCTATCGTGGACGGTGACAACGCGGTGCAAGTCGGCGTCGACAACAAGAAAGTGGGCGAAGACATCTGCAAATACACGGCGAACTACATCAAGACGAATCTGGGCGGGAACGCGAACATTGGCGTAGTGGGTGCGTTGAATTCGTTTATCCAGAATGTGCGGCTGGACGGGTTCAAGGCGGGCATCGCGACGGTTCCGGGTGCGAAGATTGTCTCTACCGTCGACGGACAAAACGTGCAGGACCAGGCGCAAACCGCCGCCGAAAACCTGATTCCGCCAATCCCAATCTGCAAATCGTGTATGCATGCACTGATCGGTCTTGTTGCTGCAACGTCAGCGCAAGCGCTACCGGTTGCGTGAAGATTGTTGGCTGGGATTTGAGCGCAACCAGGCAATCAAGGGCATTGATGCCGGCTTTGTTACTGCCGTGGTCCAGCAGGATCCGGAAGGCGAAGGCCACGCCGCAGTGAATGCCGTCATGAAGCTCATCAACAAGCAGCCAGTGGAGAAAAAAATCTTCTCCGTGCCGGTGACGATCGTGACCAAGGCGAACGTCGGTAAATACAGAGCTTACAGAGCTATTTTCAAGTAAGCCCGCTTTGACCTTTCCCGGAGAACCGCTATGCAAACCGATGCTGAAACTCCACGCGTGCGCATGGAGCACATCACCAAGAACTATGGCGCCGTGCAGTCGCTGCGTGGCGTCGACCTGCACGTGATGCCCAGGTGAAGTGCTCGGGCTCGTTGGGGACAACGGCGCGGGCAAGTCGACCGTCTCGAAGGTGCTGTCGGGCGCGGTGATAACCGGACAGCGGCAGCATCGAAATCGACGGCAAACGGGTCAGTTTCTCGGACCCGGGCGACGCCCGCGCGCATCACATTGAAATGGTTTATCAGGATTTGTCGCTGTGCAATACGGTCGATGTGGTCAGCAATCTGTTTCTCGGCCGCGAGCCCATGCGCCGCGTCTGCGGTGTGCCGGTGCTCGATCATCGCAAGATGGGCGAATTCAACCGGTCGTTGCAACATCTCGAAATTTGGAGGTGTTAAATGGGGCGACCGCGGGGCTGGGGCTCGCAACAAACCGGGAGGCCGATGATGCCATCGCCGGGCAGGCCAGGTGTCAATCAGTTTGAGACGAAGCAAGCGTTCTGGAAATTTATTGCCGAGGGAATGGAAAGTGACGCTGCGGCGCTGGCCTGCGGCGTGTCACAATCGTTGGGTCCGCGATGGTTTCGCGAAGCCGGCGGCATGCCGCCGATTGAGTTGGTGCCTCGCTCGGGCCGATACCTATCATTCTCAGAACGTGAGGAGATTGCGCTGCTGTGGGCTCAAGATTACGGGATTCGAGAGATCGCACGAAGGCTAGGTCGGTCGCCGTCGACTATCTCGCGCGAATTGCGCCGGAACGCGGCTACACGTGGTGGTACGCTAATCTATCGGGCAACAGTCGCGCAGTGGAAAGCAGAGCGAGCGGCCAAACGGCCGAAGGCCGTCAAGCTCGCAGGGAGCGAACGG